>DATADT010000580.1:0-4128 GCA_036258355.1 Burkholderiales bacterium | reverse complement strand
AGCACATCGAAACAAGCCACGGCAGGCTCAAGATCGTGGCGCGCACCGGCGTCGGCTTCGATGCGTCGCGGATCGATCTCGACGCGGCCCGCGAGCACAACGTCTGGGTGACCAACATGCCCGGGTCCAACGCGGTGACGGTGGCCGAGCTTACGCTCGGCCACATGATTGCGCTCGCGCGCCATACCGTGGAAGCGGACCGGGCGGTGAAGGAAAACCGCTGGAGCGACTACCTCCGGTTCATCGGCCTGGAGCTCGCCGGCAAGACCCTCGGCATCGTGGGCATGGGGAACATCGGCACAAGGGTTGCTCTGAGGGCCCGTGCCTTCGAAATGTCGTTGCTTGTCTACGACCCGTACATTCCCGCGTCCCACGTCACTGCTCTTGGCGGCCAGTGGGTGAGCCTGGACGAGCTCTCCGCCGGCTCCGATTTCGTGACACTGCACTGTCCGCTCAACAGCGAGACGCGGCACATGATCGGCGAGCGCCAGTTCGCGTCGATGAAGAAGACGGCCTATCTCGTCAATCTCGCGAGGGGCGGGGTGGTCGACGAGGATGCGCTTTATCGCGCCCTGAGCGAGCGGCGCATCGCCGGCGCGGCGATCGACGTGCTGGAGACCGAGCCGCCGCGCAAGGACCACCCGCTGCTGGCGCTCGACAACGTGCTGCTCACACCCCATATCGGAGGATCGACGCGCGAGGCGCAAAAGCGGGGCGAATGGGGCGCGGCGGAAGAGGTGGTGCGCGTCCTGGAAGGCAAGAGTCCGCGTAATCCCGTGTTCCGGCTGAAGCAGGACCCTGCTTTTAGGGACGGTCTGAAGAAGTCGTCCCCGCGAAGGCGGGGACCCAATTTTTCTTGAAAACTAGGTTCCCGCATTCGCGGGAACGACCATTTGCCGCTATTTCAGAGTTTCCCTAAGCAGAGCGCGCCGTTCTTGATCGCGCGCTCAACGCAGGGCGTTGTAGCGCCTTAGCGCGGCGTCGAACCGCTCCTGGGCCGCGAGCACATCGGCTTCCAGCGCCTGCGCGCGCGCCTGGTATTCGGCCGACCTTCCGCCTCCGCCTTGGCGCTTGCCCATCGGTCCGCCGACTGCCGGCGGCACGGGCGGTTGCGGTCCGCCGACTGCTGGCGGGGCCGGTCCTTGCGGCCCGCCGGCAGCGGGCGGCGCAAGCTCGGTGGGGCCGACCATTTGCCTTGGTTCGTCCTCCTTCGGCTCGGCCTGCCCACGCAGCCGCTCCTCGGCTCGGGCCAAAGCCTGCCTCGTATCCTGGACTTCTTTCCACGCCTGCTCGAGCACCGCGAGCTGCTTGCCGATGCGCTGCTCGGCGTCGAGCAGGGTCTTGTCCGGCTCGCCCCTGATGCGCACCGGCGTCGGGGGCTCATACTCGAGCTGCTCGAGCAGGACGGCGCCGGGGATCGGCCGGTTGGAATAGATCAGCTGGCCATCGGCCTGCCGGTACTTGTAGATTGTTTCGCCGCCGGCGGCGGATGCGAGCAGCAGCCCCGCCACCAGCCCGATGCCCGCAATGTGCAGCGCCATGACTTCGTATAGCGTACCGCGCGGCCGGTGATTTGACGAGGGTCAAGCCTCGAGCCGCGCGGACCCGCCTGCGCGCTATCGCTGCAGCGCGCGCAGGCCTTCCGCGTACTATCATGACCGGGAAGTCCCTGCGCGAGGCGCGTGTGAACCTCAAGGCACGCCATGGCGACTGAACGCACTCCGTTCGACAGCATCGAAGACTCCCTCGAGTACATCGGCCTGCTGCGCGAGGCGATCGAGACGAGCAAGAAAGCGGTGGACGCCCAGGCCGTAGCCGCCCAGGCGGAGGGCGCGCAGCGGCGGCTCGAAGCCTTGCAGCTCGTCGCCTACAAGCTCGACCGGCTCGCCTGGCACACCGACGGCAGCCGGCGCATCCTGAACGACCTGCGCATCCTGAGGCGCCTGCTGCTGGGTGGGCGACACCGGAAACGGGGTTGAATGATGGCCAAGAAAGGAATATGAAACCGAAAATAGGACAGCGTGCAACCCGCAGCCTGACCCTGACTGCGAAGCACGTGAAGATGTTTGCCGAAATGACAGGCGACTACAACCCGCTCCACTTCGACGAGGCGTTCGTCTCGAAGACGAGGTTCAAGAAGCTCGTCGTGCAGGGCGGTCTGACTACAGGAATTCTGAACGCGCTGGTTGCCACCGACATGCCCGGCCCGGGCACGGTTTTTCTGAGCCAAAACTGGAAGTTCGTCGCGCCAGTCTTTATCGACGATACGATCACCGGCGAGGCGGTCGTGCTATCCGTGCATGCGACAAAACCCGTCTGCCAACTAGCCATGAAAGTAACCCGCCAGACCGGCGAGACGGCTCTTGAAGGTGAAGCTTGGTGCTACACCTTCACCCCCGAGGCCTAATCGCGAAGAGATCCACCCACAGTGCCCGTGGACCGCGGCGTGTCCCCCGGCGCTAGTGGACGCGCCGTGCTTCTTACCGGGAGGCGCGTAGATGATTCGCGACTAAGAGGGAGAGGACAAGCGAAGCTACGCGGCCCTCGATGGAGTCGTTGCGGTTCGCCAGCACGATCGGGATGCGGGCGCCGAGGACGACCCCGCCGGAAACGGCGTCCGAGAGATGCTCGAGCTGCTTCGCGAGCATGTTGCCGGCCTCGAGGTCGGGGGCGATGAGGACGTCGGCCTGGCCGGCGACAGCGGACTTGACGCTTGCGTTGCGCGCGGCAGTGATGGAGACGGCGTTGTCGAAGCCGAGCGGGCCGTCGAGCACTGCGCCGGTGATCTGGCCGCGGTCGGCCATCTTGCAGAGCGCGGCGGCGTCGAGGGTGGCGCGCATTTTTGGCGTCACGCGGTCGATGCCGGCGAGGATCGCGACCTTGGGCTCGGCGATGCCCATGATGTGCGCGAAGTCGATGGCGTTCTGCACGATGTCGATCTTGTCCTCGAGCGTGGGCTCGATGTTGACCATCATGTCGCTGATGACGAACGGGCGCGGGTAGCTCGGCACGTCCATGTAGAGCACGTGCGAGAGGCGCCGCACGCTGCGCAGGCCGTTCGGCCCCACGATCGGGATCAGGAACTCGTGCGTGGGAATGCCGCCCTGCACGAGGATCTCGGCTTCGCCCGAGCGCGCCATCTCGAGCGCGCGCGCAAGCGCGGCGCGCGAGTGCGGCGCGTCGACCAGGCGGCAGAGCTTGAGGTCGATCTTGTTCTCCTCGGCGACCGCGCGCATCTCCTTCTCGGAGCCGACCAGCACCGGGCGCAGGATCCCGGTGTCGCGTGCCACCGCCGCGCTCTGCAGCGATTCGGGGTGGATCGGGTGGGCGAAGACCGCCGTTGCGGGGGGCAGCCCCTTCGCGCGCGCGATGAGCTTGTGGTAGCGGCTCCAGCGGTCGGAGATCGTCACCTCGGGGAGCTCGACGCGCTCGCGCTTGATCTTCCCGGTGGGCGCGAGCACCTCGGCTTCGCCCGAGATCACCTTGAGGCCGTCCTGGTTGGTGCACAGGCAGTCGAACGTGATGTGCTTGTTGTGATCGAACTTCTGCCTGCAAGTGATCTTGATGGTGATCGTGTCGCCGACCTTCACCGGGCGCGAGAAGCGCAGGGTCTGGCTGATGTAGATGGTGCCCGGGCCGGGGAACTCGGTGCCGAGCACGGTCGAGATCAGCGCGCCGCCCCACATGCCGTGCGCGATCACCTCCTGGAACATGGAGGAGTGCGCGTACTCGGGGTCGACGTGCGCCGGGTTGACGTCGCCCGACATGACGGCGAAGAGCTGGATGTCCTCGGGGCGCAGCGTGCGCGTCAGGGTGGCGCTGTCGCCGACCTCGATCTCGCCGTAGGTTCGATTCTCGATGAAGTCGGCGGCCATGGTGGATGCGATCATAGCGGCTCGTGTTCCGCTTCGCCCAGCCGATCCGCTTTTCGCATTGCGACCCCGCCGGGGTGCTCTATTTCCCGCACGTGTTCGACTTCGTCAACGCGGCGATGGAGGACTGGTTCGCGCAGCGGCTCGGGCTGCCGTTCCACGTGCTGCACCTGGAGCTGCGCAGGGGCAACCCGGTAGTGCGCACGCACTGTGAGTTCGTCACCCCGTGCCGGTTCGGCGAGACGCTGGCGCTCGA
>DATADT010000579.1:0-9131 GCA_036258355.1 Burkholderiales bacterium | reverse complement strand
CGGAGCCTCCGTCCCTACAAAGGTCAGTGGCGCGTGAAGCGCGTAGCGTTCGGCGCCGCGGACTATGCGCACGAGCTCGGCCTTACCGTCGGCCCGGAGGAGGCCGAGCTCGCCGACGCGCGGGCCCGGGTGGTGCTCGCTTCGCGCGCGGCGGGACTGGAAGGTCCGATCGACAGTCCGTGGTTTCATTTCAAGGACGCCGACAGCTTTGCGCGCGCCCTGGAGCGCAGCCGCCGCGGCGGCTTCCAGGGCCGGCTCTGCGTGCATCCCGATCAGGTTGCGCCGGTGAACGCAGCCTACCTGCCGAGCGACGCGGAGCTTGCGCACGCCGAGCGCATCGTCGCCGCCTTCCGCCAGGCCGAAGCACGAGGCGAAGCCGCGGTCCAGGTCGATGGAGAGATGGTCGACTATCCGGTCGCCTATCGAGCGCAGGCCCTGCTCGACTCGTTCAAAAAAAGCCGCTGAGCGTCCATGCCGCGCATACCTGAAGGATTTCGCCGCATCGAGCGCTTGAGCCCGTTCAACGCGCTGGTCGGCCCGCTCTACGAGCGCCGCCAGGGCGACGCGGTGTCGATCGGACTCGCCATAGAAGAGAAGCACACCAATTCGCGCGGCATTTGCCACGGGGGGCTCCTCGCCACGCTCGCCGACCTGGCGCTGGGCTATGCGATGCTCGCGAAATCGGGCGACAAGGGAAGCTTCGTGACTGCGCATCTCGCCGTCGACTACGCCGGCGCCGCGCGCAGCGGCGACTGGATCGAATCGCAGGTCGAGATCCAGCACGTCGGCTCGCGCCTCGCCTTCGCCAACTGCTACCTGGTCGCGGCCGGAAAGCCGATCGTGCGGGCGAGCGCCATTTTCGCGCGCGACGGCAAGAGTGCATGAAGCGGCGCCAGGTGGTCCTCGTCCCCGGGCTTTGGATGCCGGCCGCCACGATGGGATTTCTTTCACTCAGGTTGCAGCGGCGCGGGCACGAAGTGCACGTTTTCGCCTACCACGGGCGCGCTCCGCATGAAGCCAACGTCGAGGCGCTCGCGCGCTTCTCCCGGGGCAAGACCGGCTTCGTCGGCCACAGCCTCGGCGGCGTTCTCGTCCTCGACATGCTGAACCGCCACCCCGGGGTCGCTGCCGAGGCCGCCGTGCTGCTGGGTGCGCCCGTGCGCGGTTGCCTCGCCGGCCGCAGATTCGGCGGCGCGAAGCTCGGCCGATGGATGATGGGCGCGTGCCGCTCGCTGTGGGAGGAACGTGCGGCGCGCTGGGGTCGCGGTGCACCGCTGGGCGTGATCGCCGGCACCCTTCCCTTTGGGCTTGGACGCGCGCTCTGTGCGCTGCCAGGACCGAACGACGGCGTTGTTCGGGTCGAAGAGACTTCCGTGGACGGCATGGCCGGCCAAGCGCTGGTGCGCCAGGGCCACAGCATGCTGGTCGTGTCGGGCGAGGTCGGGGAGCTCGTCGAGCGGTTCCTCGCCTGCGGACGTTTCGCATGAGAATCTGGATTCCGATCCTGGTGCTCGCCGTCGTCGCGGGATGCCAGTCGCTCGCCTACTACACGCAGGCGGTCGGCGGGCACTTCGACGTGCTGTCGAGAGCGCGGCCGGTCTCGGACTGGCTCGCCGACCCGGCGACGCCGCCGGAGCTCAGGGCGCGCCTCGAGACGGCGCGACACATCCGTGAGTTCGCCTCGAAGAGCCTGGGCCTGCCGGACAACGGCAGCTATCTGTCCTACGCGAGCATCGACCGCCCTTACGTGGTATGGAACGTATTCGCCGCACCCGAGCTATCGGTGGAGCCGAAGCTCGAGTGCTTTCCCTTCGCCGGCTGCGTGAGCTACCGCGGCTTCTATTCCGAAGATGATGCGCGGCGCCATGCCGAGCGCCTGCGCGAGGCGGGCTACGATGTTTACGTCGGCGGCGTGCCCGCGTACTCGACGCTCGGCTGGACCGACGATCCGCTGCTCTCGACCTTCATCCGCTATCCGGACGCCCAGCTCGCGCGGCTCGTGTTCCACGAGCTCGCGCATCAGCTGGTCTACGTGAAGAACGACACCACCTTCAACGAGTCGTTCGCCGTAACGGTGGAGGAGGAGGGCGTACGCCGCTGGCTGGAGGCGGAGAAGCGCCCCGGGGAGCTGGCGGCGTTCAGCTCCGCCCAGGCGCGCAAGCGCGACCTCGCGGAGCGCGTGAGCCAGGCGCGCGAGCGTCTCAAAGCCGTGTACGCCTCGGAGGTTGGGCGCGAGCAAAAGCTCGAACAAAAACGCGCAGAGTGGCAGCGGCTGCGCGCCGCATATCCCGCGCTCCCCGCCGAGCCGAACAACGCGTTCCTTGCCTCGATCGCGGTCTACACCGAGCTTGTCCCGGCATTCGAGCGGCTGCTCGCGGAAAGCGGCAGCCTGGAGGCGTTCTATCGGCGGGTGAAGGACCTGGCGCGCGATCCGTCGGCGCGCGAGGCTTACTTCACGACAGCGGGATATCGACGATCTTCCTGAACGCGGCGCGCGCGCACAGCCGGTCGAACCAGCGCTCAAGGTTCGGGTGCACCGGCCGCTCGATCGGGAGCCGCATCCAGATGTGCACGTGGCAGCCGAGCGGGACGTCGCCGATAGTGAGGCTCGTGCCAGCGAAATAGGGCCGGTTCGCGAGCGCCTGGTCCGGTATGGCGAGGAGCTCGGCGCACTTCTTGCATCCTTCCTCGACCGCCTTCATGTCGCGCTTCTCCGGCGGCGTGCGCACCAGGTTCCAGAACACCGCGCGCAGCGACGCCTGGAAGGTGAACGCCCAGTCCATCCAGCGGTCGGAATCGGCGCGCTGCCTGAGGTCCACCGGCCATAGTGTCCCGGCGCCGTGCTTCGCCGCCAGATAGCGCACGATCGCGTGCGACTCCCACAGCACGAAGCCGCCGTCGTCGATCGTCGGCACGAGCGAGTTCGGGTTCATTTTCTTGTACTCCGTCGTATTGACCACACCGAACTCCCGGCCGGCGTCGATGCGCTCGTATTTCAGCCCGAGCTCCTCCGCGGCCCACAGCACCTTCTTCACATTGACTGAATTGACCCGGCCACAGATCTTGAGCATTCAGAACCCCACGGCCTGACCGTCGCGACGCGGATCGCTGGCGGTGAAATATCCCCCATCGAGCTTCCAGATGAGCTGCGCGCAGCCGAACTGGTTGTAGTCGTCGGGCATAGAGACGATGCGGTGGCCGCGCCGCTTGAGCTCGTCGGCCACCGCAGGATCGAAGTGCGTCTCGACGCTGACGTCCATTCCCTGGACCACGCGGAAGCGCGGGCCGTCGCACGCGGCCTGCGGGCTCTGGCCGTAGTCGGCGATGCGCACCATGACCTGGGCGTGGCCCTGCGGCTGCATGGTGCCGCCCATGACGCCGAAGCTCATGACCGGCCGGCCCTCGCGCGTCACGAAGCCCGGGATGATCGTCTGGTAGGGACGCTTGCGCGGGCCGACGCAGTTCGGATGCCCCTTCTCCAGCACAAACGTGGCCCCCCGGTTCTGCAGCGAAATGCCGTCCACCACCACGCCCGATCCGAACCCCATGAAGTTTGACTGTATGAACGACACCATGAGCCCGGAGGCGTCGGCCGCGGCCAGGTACACCGTGCCGCTCCTCGGCGGCGTGCCGTGGCCGAAGTCCTGCGCACGCCTCATGTCGATCAGCTTCGCTCTCGATCTGAGATAGTCCTTGTCGAGCAGCGCCTGCGGCCGCACGCTCGTCATGTAGTCGATGTCGGCGACGTAGCGCCGCGCGTCGGCGAACGCGAGCTTCTGCGCCTCGATCTGCAAATGCAGGCTGTCCGCGCCGTCCACCGGGTGCGAGCGCATGTCGAAGCGCTCGAGCATCCCGAGTGCCATGAGCGCCACGATGCCCTGGCCGTTCGGCGGGATCTCGTGCAGCGTGTAGCCGCGATAGTCCAGGGCGAGCGGCTCGACCCAGTCGGACTTGTGCGCGGCGAGGTCCGAGGCACGCATCGCTGCGCCGTGCTTCCTCGCGTGCGCCTCGAGTTTCTCTGCCAGCTCGCCGCGATAGAACGCTTCGCCTTTCGTATCACGGATGCGTTCGAGCGCCGCCGCGTGTTCTTCGAACTTGAAAAGCTGACCGGGCCGGGGAGGGCGACCGCCCGGCAGGAACGCGTCAGCGAACCCCGGCTGTTCCTTGAGCTCCGGCACCTGCTTTTCCCACTGGCCTGCGATGGTCGGCGAAACGAGGAAGCCTTCGCGCCCGTACTGGATCGCCTTTTCGAACAGCTTCCCGAAGGGCAGCTTGCCCCAGCGGCGGTGCAACTCGGCCCACGCCGAGACGCACCCGGGCACACTGACCGAGTTCCAGCCGCGCTCGGGCACGCGCCCGATCGCGGCGAAGAACTCGGGCGTCCATCCGGCCGGCGAGCGACCCGACGCGTTCAGCCCGTGGAGCCGGTTCCCGTCCCAGACGATGGCGTAGGCGTCGGAGCCGATGCCGTTCGATACGGGCTCGACGAGGGTCAGCGTGATCGCCGTGGCGAGCATCGCATCCACCGCGCTGCCGCCGGCGGCGAGCATCTGCAGCCCGGCCTGCGCCGCGAGCGGCTGCGAGGTGGCGACGACGTTGGCGGCAAGCAGGGGCTTGCGCGGCCAGGGGTAGGGGTTGCTCCAGGCGAAAGCGGTCACCGCCGCTAGTTTAGACGGTGTGCACCTCGTGCAGGTCGGTAAGTCCGCGAATTACCTTGTCGATGCCGTCCTGTTTCAAGGTCCGCATGCTCTGCGCCGCCGCGGCGGCCGCGATCTCGCTGACCGGAGCGCGCGTCTGCACCAGGCGCTTGATCGACGCGTCCGCGACGAGCAGCTCGTAGATGCCCAGGCGCCCCTTGTAGCCGGTGCGGTCGCAGCGCGCGCAGCCTTTGGCGCGGTAGAGCGTGAGCCCCTTCGTCTGGCTGCGCCAAGAGTGCACCAGTTTGGCGGGGTCGTGCCTGGACTCGCCACAGTACTCCGCCGCGAGCTGCTCGAGCTCGGTCGCGCTCGGCGTGTACGCGATCTTGCAGTTCACGCACAGTTTGCGCACGAGGCGTTGCGACAGCACGCCGAGGAGGGCGTCGGCGAAGTTAAAAGGATCCATGCCGAGATCGAGGAGCCGCGTGACGCTTTCCGGCGCGCTGTTGGTGTGCAGCGTCGAGAGCACCAGGTGCCCGGTAAGCGAGGCCTCCACGCCGATCTTCGCGGTCTCGGGGTCGCGCATTTCGCCCACCATGATGACGTCGGGATCGGCGCGCATGAAGCTGCGCATCGCGGCGGCGAAGGTCCAGCCGATCTTCGGGTTGACCTGCACCTGGCGCAGCCCGGGCTGCGCGATCTCGATCGGGTCCTCGGCCGTCCAGATCTTGGTGTCGGCCGTGTTCAGTGCTGCGAGCAGCGAATGGAGCGTCGTGGTCTTGCCCGAGCCCGTCGGCCCGCAAACGAGGAACAGGCCATGCGGCCGGGAGATGAGGCGCTTTACGTGCTCCAGGGTCTGTGGGTCGAAGCCGAGCTCCGCCATGGGCACCGGCGTCGCGGCGCCAAGCACGCGCATCACGACGTCCTCCAGGCCCCCGGAGGTCGGGATGGTGGCCACGCGCAGATCGACGTCGAGCGGCCCGAAGCGCCGGAACTCGATCTTGCCGTCCTGCGGCTTGCGGCGCTCGGTGATGTCGAGCTGGCACATGACCTTGATGCGCGACACCACCGCTTTGCGGAACTTGGACGCGAGGTCGAGATAGGGCACGAGCGCTCCGTCCTTGCGGAAGCGGATGCGCATGTTCCGGCCGGCAGGATTCGCCTCGATGTGGATGTCGGAGGCCTTCTGCTCGATCGCGTCGATGATCATCTTGTTGACGAGCTGCACGAGCGCGCTGTCGTGCGCGACGGACTGCTGCTCGTCCAGATCGGCGTCGGCGATGTCGGCAGAGAGCCGGTGGGTAATCTCGCTGATGCTGCGCACATCGGCGGCCTTGCGCGGGGCGGCGGCGACCCCGTTGCCCTGCGCCGGACCGTACGCGCGCTCGAGCGCAACGCGGATGTCGTCGCCGGAGGCCATCACCGGAAGCAGCTTCATCCCGGCGACGAAGCGCAGGCCCTCGAGCTTCGCCATGTCCATCGGGTTCTCGACCGCGACGACGAGCGCATTGTCGGCTTCGGCGACCGGTACGGTGTGGAAGCGGTGCGCGGAAGCCGCCGGAATGCGCTTGAGCACCTCCGGCGGGATGCGGAAATCCTTCAGATTCACGTACGGAATGCCGAGCTTGCGCGCCATCACCGCGTTCACGATCTCGGCGTCGACCACCCCCATGTCGGCGAGGATCTGACCTAGCGGCACGCTGCGGTCGCGCGCCTCGATGGCGAGGGCTTCCTCGAGCTCGGCTTCGGTGAGGTAGCCCAGCTCGACCAGCGCCTCGCCGAGCTTCTGGAGCGGCTGTGCGCGCTGTTGCTTCAGCGCGGCCGCGAGCTGCTCCGGCGACACGATCTGGTGCTCGGTGAGGTAGTCGCCGAAGCGTCGGGAGCGCATCGCCTGCTGCTTGCTGAGCGCCGCGTCCACCACCTCGGCCGAGGCGAGCTGCCCGTCGACCAGCATCTCCCCGAGCGGCTTGCCGATGCTCATCGAGCGGATGGCATCGGCCGGGACGAACCAGCGCGTGACCGTGTCGTCGTCCTGCTCGGCCGGAAACAGGAACAGGCCGCACAGCGCGTGCACCGAGCCGACCGTCTCGCCGAGGGAGGTCTTGCCATTCACCAGCCCGAGGGCGAACGGCTGGCGCTCCGAGGGCGGGTAAAGGTCTTCCGTATCGTCGATCCGCACCGGTTGGCGCCGCAGCGCGACCGGCTGCAAGAGCTGCATCAGGAGAAGCGAGGAGAAAGCGATGCTGACGATCTCCGCCGCCTCGCGGCTGCGGAACTTGAGCCGCGCGTCGTCGGGCAGGAAGTCGATCAGCCTCCCCGACGCCTTGCCCCCGTCGCGGAACACGAGTATGCACTCGTCGCTGTGCTTGGCCGGGTCCACGTACTCGAAATACGGCGGCGCCGGCCAGATGAAGCGCGGCGCACGGCTCGCGCGCGCCTCGATCTGCTCGCGCAGCATGCGCGTGCTGATGTCCGGGGACTTCGGGTTGGCGCTCATGCCGCGACGCTTTCGAAGTCGAGCACGATGCGCCCCAGCACGCGGCCGGCCTTCAGGTCATCCAGGGCGCGGGTCGCTTCTTCCGCCGGGCGGATCTGGACCGGCGCGGGACGGATCTTGCGCCGCTTGGCGAGCGCGACCACTTCCTTCAGTTCCTCCAGGCTTCCGACGTACGAGCCGACGATGCCGATGGCGCGCTGTGCGATCGGCGGCAGCGGGTGGACGAGCTCGCCGCCGTACAGGCCGCAGATCACGTAGCGTCCGCCCTTGCGCAGCGCGCCGATGCCGAGCGCCGCGGTCGCCGGACTGCCGACGAAGTCGATCGCCGCGGCGATGCCCTGCAGCTTTGGCCCCGCGTCGGGCTCGCCCGTGTTCACCGTCTCCTTCGCGCCCAGCCGGGCGGCGGCCGCGAGCTTGGCATCGTCGATGTCGCAAGCAATCACGTGTCTTACGCCCTTCGCGCGCAGCACCGATACGCCGATGAGGCCGAGGCCGCCGCAGCCGAGCACCGCTACGCGTTCACGGGGCCCGATCTCGGGCAGCTTGGCGGCAGCGCTATACGCGGTGAGGCCCGAGCAGGCCAGCGTCGCGGCGAACGCGCCGTCGATGCCCGCGGCATCCACCAGATACTTGGGATCGGGCACCAGCAGATGGGTCGAATACGCACCGGGGCGGCTCACGCCGAGAAACCGGATGCCCGACACGCAGTAGTTGTCCTGGCCGGCCTTGCACACGGCGCATTTCCCGCAGCCGATCCACGGGTAGACGATGCGCTTCTGTCCGGGTTTGACGCCCTTGGCCTTCGGTCCCACTGCCTCGACCACGCCGAAAGGCTCGTGTCCGAGCGTGAAGGGTGGCACGCAGCCGCGCTCCTTCACGTAGAAGCGCTTGCCGCCGCCGAGGTCGAAATAACCGTCCCAGATGTGCACGTCCGAGTGGCACACGCCCGCGCGCGTGATGCGCACCAGCACCTCGCTCCCCTGGGGTTTCGGGGTATCGGCAAAGACCTTCTGAAGCGGCCTGCCATGCTCGATGATCTGCCAGCTCAGCATCTCCCCTCCGTGCGCAGGTCGATGAAGGATATCTCGTCGAAGCGGCCGCCTGCGCAAGAGTTCTGGGGAAAGCTGTGAAATGTCGTCAGTAGCTGCCGCAAGCGCGCGAGACTCTTGCCCGCTCGAGGCGCCCCTTCAAACCCTGGCGGCTTCGGCGAGCGCCTGGTCGATGTCCCAGAGGATGTCGTCCAGCGTCTCGATGCCCACCGAGATGCGGATCATGTCAGGAGTGACCCCGGCTTTCAGTTGATCGGCTTCGTCCATCTGGCGATGGGTGGTGGAGGCGGGGTGGATGACGAGTGTCTTGGCATCGCCGATGTTGGCAAGGTGGCTCATGAACTGGGCCGCCTCGATGAAGCGCTCGCCCGCTCTGGCGCCGCCCCTCACTCCGAAATTGAGCAGGCCGGAAGCGCCTTTCGGCAAGTATTTCTTTGCCAAGGAGAAGTACTTGTTGTCGGGAAGGCCCGGGTAGTTCACCCAGGCGACCTGCGGGTGGCCTTGGAGGAACTCGGCTACCGCGAGGGCATTGTCGCAGTGGCGGTCCATGCGGACGTGCAGCGACTCCAGGCCCTGCAGGAGCAGCCAGGCGTTGAGCGGCGACAGCGCCGGGCCGAACGTGCGCATGATTTCCATGCGCGCCTTCATCGTGTAGCCGAAGTCTCCGAAAGTCTCGTGAAAAATGACGCCGTGGTAGCCGGGCGAGGGGCTGGTGAACTCGGGGAACTTGCCATTGCCCCAGTTGAACTTGCCCGACTCGCAGATCACGCCGCCCATGGTGGTGCCGTGGCCGCCGATGTACTTGGTCGCGGAGTGCACGACGATGTCGGCGCCCCATTCCATGGGCCGGCAGAGGTAGGGCGAGGGCACGGTGTTGTCGAGCACCAGCGGAATCTCGGCCTCGTGCGCGATCTTCGCCAGCGCGTCGATGTCGACGATGTTGATGAG
>DATADT010000578.1:0-2258 GCA_036258355.1 Burkholderiales bacterium | reverse complement strand
GTGTCGATCAGCCGGTCGTGCCCGCTCGACTCGAGCGCCTTGCGCAGGCGGCGGATGTGCACGTCGACGGTGCGTTCCTCGATGAACACGTGATCGCCCCAGACGTGATCGAGGAGCTGCGCGCGGCTGTAGACGCGCTCGGGATGCGTCATGAGGAAGTGCAGCAGGCGGAACTCGGAGGGCGAAAGCTCCACACGCTTGCCGTGCGCGGTGACGCGGCGGGTGGCCGGGTCCAGGCGCAGGCCCTCGGCCTCCACCGCGTCGCCCGAAAGCTGCGGCGCGCGCCGCCTGAGCACCGCCTTGATGCGCGCGGCGAGCTCCTTGGGCGAGAAGGGCTTGGTAAGGTAGTCATCGGCGCCTGCCTCTAGCCCCGAGATCTTGTCGTGCTCCATGGCGCGTGCGGTGAGCATGAGGATCGGCAGCTCGCGCGTGCGCTCATCGGCGCGCAGGCGCCGCGCGAACGCAAGCCCCGACTCTCCGGGCAGCATCCAGTCGAGCACCAGCACGTCCGGCAGCGCATTGCGGATCGCCGCCTCGGCCTCCTCGGCGCTTGCCGCGCGCAGCACCTTGTGGCCGATGTGCTCGAGGTTCACCGCAACCAGCTCCTGGATCTGCGGCTCGTCCTCGACCACCAGGACCGTGGCGCTCATTGCCTCAGAGCTCCAGCTTGGCGCTGCCCGTGTGCCGCACGTCGGTGCCCTTGACGATGTAGATCACGTATTCGGCCATGTTCTTGGCATGGTCGCCAATGCGCTCGATCGCTTTGGCGATCCACACGATCTCGAGCGCGGTCGAGATGGTGCGCGGGTCTTCCATCATGTACGTGATGAGCTGGCGCAGGATCGAGCGGAACTCGGTGTCGATGCCGGCGTCCTCGCGGATGACCTCGGCGGCGCCGTCGGCGTCGAGGCGCGCGAAGCAGTCGAGCGTGCGCCGCAGCATCGCGATCGCGGCCTCGGCGGCGTGGCGCACCTCGACCACGGGCGGGGCCTGGGCGGCGCCGCGCTCGTGGATGTTCTTCGCCATGCGCGCGATCTTCTGCGCCTCGTCGCCGATTCGCTCGAGGTCGGTCACCGTCTTCATGATGGCGAAGATCATGCGCAGATCGCTTGCCGCCGGCTGGCGGCGCACGATGAGCTGGCTGCAGTCGCCGTCGAGCGCCACCTCGAGGCCGTTGACGCGGTGGTCGGCCTCGATCACCTCGTCGGCGAGCGCGACGTTGCCCGTGGTGAGCGCGTCGATCGCGTGGCGGATCTGGGACTCGACCAGCCCGCCCATGGCGAGCACGCGCGAGCGGATCGACCCGAGATCCAGGTCGTACTGCTTGGAGGCGTGCTCGGTCATTTCCATGAGGTTCCCGCCTAGCCGAACCGTCCGGTGATGTAGTCCTCGGTCTGTTTCATCTTCGGCTTGATGAACAGCTCGTCGGTGACGCCGAACTCGATCAGGTCGCCGAGGTACATGTAGGCGGTAAAGTCCGACACGCGCGCCGCCTGCTGCATGTTGTGGGTCACGATCAGGATTGTGACGCGCTCCTTGAGGTCGTGCATCAGCTCCTCGATCGAGGCGGTGGCAATGGGGTCGAGCGCTGAGGTGGGCTCGTCGAACAGCAGCAATTCGGGATCGGTCGCGAGCGCGCGCGCGATGCACAGGCGCTGCTGCTGGCCGCCGGACAGGTTGTAGGCCGGCTCGTGCAGCCGGTCCTTCACCTCCCCCCAGAGCGCCGCGTCCTGCAGCGCCTGCTCGACCTTTTCCTCGATGCGCCGGCGCGAGCTCTCGCCGCGCACGCGCAGCCCGTAAGCGACGTTCTCGAACACCGACTTGGGGAACGGGTTGGGCTTCTGGAACACCATTCCGATCCGCATGCGCACCTCGATCGGATCCACGCTGCGGGCGAGCAGGTTGGTGTTGTCCGGGTGCAGCACGATCTCGCCCTCGTAGCGGTTGCCCGGATAAAGGTCGTGCATGCGGTTGAAGCAGCGCAGGAACGTGGACTTGCCGCAACCCGACGGGCCGATGAGCGCGGTCACCTTCCTCTCGTGCACCGGCATGGTGATGCTCTTCAGCGCGCGAAAGTCTCCGTAGTAGAAGTTGAGGTTCCGGGCCTCAGCCTTGGTGACCAAGAGTTCGCTCATGTGCGTTTCGGGTGCGGACATATTAGTTCACCATTTGATGTTGCGCCGCAGCCGATACCGCAGCCAGATCGCGAGCCCGTTCATCGCGAGCGTCATGAACACCAGCACGAAGCCCGCCGCCGC
>DATADT010000577.1:0-3271 GCA_036258355.1 Burkholderiales bacterium | reverse complement strand
ACTGCAGGGGAAGAATCTCGATCAGGTCGCAGTCGCTCGACTGTCCGTAGCCGAGCCGCACGATGAGCGGCCGGCGGTCGAGCTCGCTCGCCCGATCGGGCGTGAAGCCGTACATGAGCCCCAACATGAAGTACGGCTGGGTTCCGTCGTCGACCACCGGGCTGTCGCTCACGCCGCTCGACCAGCGCGTGACTCCGGCGCCCGCGAGCACCTGCCAGCGCTCGGCAAGTCGGTAGGCGGCGAGCACGCCGGCCTCGAGGTTCAGCCCCGAGCCAGGTTGGGACGCGGGCCGCTCGGCCGTGGCCTCCTCCGGCCGCACGCCGTAGTAGTAGTTGTTCAGGTCGGCGTCGCGCCAAGCGAGGGTGACGTAGGGCCGCCAGCGTAGCCGCCCGGTCCACCAACGCTCGTAGCGGTAGCCCAGGCGGATCTCCGTCCCGTCGGACTCATCACTCACGTTTTGCATGGCTTCGCCGTACAGGAAGCCCGCGCCGAGACGGTAACGCACCGCGACACCGAGATCGTCGCCCGACGAGCGTTTTTCCATGCCAACCATGCTTTCGGGCGTTCGGTCGGTGGCGAAGCCCTCCAGCCGCCGGCGCAGGAACAGCTCGTAGCGCGCGCGCTCGGTGTCGAGCTTGAGGCCGATGCGGTCAGACTGGAGGTGGAAGTAGCGGCTGTCGTACCTGAATTGCGGCATCAGGTCGGAGTCGCGGTCGTAGCCGCGGTACGGGGACGTAGGCGCGAACGTCCACGTGAAGCCGACGCCGGACTCGCCGGGCGCGAGCACGCCGTCCAGCGGGTCGCTGGTGGCAAAGACTGCGGAGGAAAAAAGAACCGCTAGTGCAGCCGAAAATCCAGCAACGGCCCTTTGGGCACGATTTGCGTCGGGTTGATCTGCTTCATGCTGCGGTAGTAGTGCGACTTGATTTGGGCGAGGTCCACGGTCTTCGCGACGCGCGGCAGCGCGTAGATGCGCCGCGTGTAGCGCCAGAGATTCGGGTAGTCGACCAGGCGCCGCAAGTTGCACTTGAAGTGCGAGTAGTAGACCGCGTCGAAGCGCACGAGCGTGGTGAAGAGCCGCACGTCGGCCTCGGTGAAATAGCTGCCGCAAAGCCATCTTCGGCGCTGCAGACGCTTCTCCAGCCAGTCGAGCGTGCGGAAGAGCTCGGTCACCGCTTCTTCGTACTTGTCCTGCGCGGTGGCAAACCCGGCGCGGTAGACGCCATTGTTGACCGTGCGGTAGATGCGTTCGTTGAGCCAATCGATTTCCCTTCTTAGTTTTTCTGGATACAGATCGGCGAGCTTGCGCCGCGCGAACGCGTCGAAGTCGCGGTTCAGCATGCGGATGATCTCGGACGATTCATTGTTGACGATGCGCTGCTCTTTCTCGTCCCACAGCACCGGCACCGTCACCCTCCCGGTGTAGCCCGGCTTCGCCCTCGCGTAGACCTGATAGAGATGCCCGTCGCTGAATTCCCAGCCGTTCTCCCCCATGTACGGATCGGCGTAGAGAACCGGGATGGCGGCGTCGAGCCCCTTCATCGCGCGCACGATGAGCGTGCGATGCGCCCACGGGCAGCTCTTCGCGACATAAAGGCGGTAGCGGCCCGCCTGCGGCTCGACCACCCGGTCGCGGAACGCGCTTTCCGGCCTGACGAACGCCCCGCCGGTCGCTTTCGCGTCGCGCGCAATGTCCTTCCACACGCCCTCTACCAGCATGCCCATGGGCGCGAGTATAGTGCGCACGGCGAGAACGCTTTTTCTGGAGGAGGAAAACGAATGCGCTTTTTCGCGAAGTTCCTGTTGCTTGCGGTAATACCGTGCGCTGCCCTGGCGCAGGGCTGGAAGCCGACCAAGGACGTGGAGCTCGTCATCCCGTTCGGCCTGGGCGGCGGCGCCGACCTGATGGCCCGCGTGATCCACAAGGTGATCGTGGACGAGAAGCTGGTGCCGGTGCCGATCGCCCTGGTGAACAAGCCTGGCGGCGGCGGCGCCGCAGGCATCGGCTACGTCGCGGCGAGCCGCAAGGGCGACCCACACACGCTGATCCTGATCAACGGCAGCACCCAGATCACGCCGATCCTCAACCCGCAGGCGAAGACGCTTACCGAGGTCACGCCGGTGATGAACATG
Source organism: Burkholderiales bacterium (assembly GCA_036258355.1). GTDB lineage: Bacteria > Pseudomonadota > Gammaproteobacteria > Burkholderiales > SG8-39 > SCGC-AG-212-J23. Next base: position 1,138 of record DATADT010000577.1, on the reverse strand, counting down.
ATGCTCGACGACTTCCTGCTCTTCGTGCGCGCCGACGCGCCGTGGAAGAGCGCCGCCGACTTCGTGAAGGAGGCGAAATCCAAGCCGGCGAAGAGCTTCGCCTTCTCGACGGGCGGCACGACCGACGTGATGGCGATCACGGTGCTCTCCAAGGCGACCGGCGTGGAGTACAACACGGTGAGCTTCAACAGCGGCGGCGAGGCGCTCACCGCGCTCCTCGGCGGCCACGTGCAGGCCTCCATGGGCAACCCGCTCGAGTTTATGGGGCAGCTGCAGGCGGGCAAGGTGCGCGCGCTCGGCGTGGTGCGCGACCAGCGCTTCCCGGGCCTGAAGGACGTCCCGACGTTCCAGGAGCAGGGAATCAAGACGCCCAACTTCCAGATGTGGCGCGGGATCGCCATCCCGAAGGATGCGCCCGACGCGGCGCGCGCCTACTGGGAAGGAGTGATGACCAGGGTCAACAACTCCGCGACGATGAAGAAGTACTACGAAGACAACGTCGCGCAGGCGGCATCGATCCCCGGGAAGCAGTTCAACGAGTTCCTCGCCCGCCAGGAGAAGATGTACCGGGAGCTGCTCGGCAAATAGATGCGTCTTAGGGTCGACAAGGGCGAGCTCGTGCTCGCCCTTGTTTTTGCAGCGCTCGCGGTGCTGTGGATCACCAAGGGCGCGACCATGCCGCTCTGGCAGGGGTTCGCGCCCGACTCGGGTTTCCTTCCGCTCATCTACGGCGTGCTGCTTTTCGTCCTGGCTGCCGCCGTAGTTGTCCAGCTCCTTGCGGCAAAGGAGCGACGGCCTGACGAGGCCATCCGCAAGCCGTTGGTAGTGCTCGGCGCGCTCGTCGCGGCGGTCGCCGCCCTGCCCTTGGCCGGGTTCGCGGTCTCGGTGTTCGCCCTCCTTCTCTTTCTCTATGCGGCGGTGGAGCGGCTGCCCGTTCTGACCAGCGGGGTGGTCTCCGGCGTGACGACCGGGGTTCTCTATCTGGTCTTCAAGACCTGGCTCGGGGTCCCGCTGCCATGAACGAGCTCGCGCTGCTCGCAAGCGGCTTCGCCGCCGCCCTCACCTTCAAGCACCTCGCCATGTGCTTCCTCGGGGTGCTGATGGGCCAGATGGTCGGCGTGCTGCCCGGGATCGGGCC
>DATADT010000576.1:0-2019 GCA_036258355.1 Burkholderiales bacterium | reverse complement strand
TCTCAGGCGCGCGCGCGAGACGACATCCGCTGCGTGCTGGACGCGCTCGGTATCCAGCGCGCGCACGTGGTGGGCCTTTCCATGGGCGCCTTCGCCACGCTGCACTTCGGCATGACCTATGGCTACCGCGCGATCTCGATCACCGTGGCAGGCGGCGGCTACGGGTCGCACCCGGCGCAATACCGCGAGTTCCAGGCCGCCTCGAAGAAGAACGCAGAGCTCATCAAGCGCGACGGCATGGCGCGCTTCGTCGACACGTACGGGTGCGGACCGCAGCGCGTGCAGCTCGAGATCAAGGACCCGCGCGCCTTCGAGGAGTACCTGCGCCAGTTCAAGGAGCACTCGGCGCTCGGCGCCATCAACACGCTGCTCGGCGTGCAGTGCCGGCGGCCCTCGTTCTACGACCTGACCGCCGAGATGGCGCGCATGGACGTGCCGACGCTCATCATGTCGGGCGACGAGGAGGAGCCGTGCCTGGAGGTCAAGCTCCTCATGAAGCGGACGATCCCCAAAGCAGGTTTGGCCGTGTTTCCAAGGAGCGGGCACGCCATCAACCTTGAGGAGCCTGCGCTCTTCAACCAGCTGCTGGAAGATTTCTTCCACCAGGTAGAAGCCGGGCGCTGGGACAGGCGCGATCCGCGCTCGACGATACCGTCGATCTATGGGCCGTCGGGAAAGCCATGACGCTGCGCGTTGAAAAGCGCGGCGCCGTCGGCTGGATCGTCTTCGACCAGCCGGCGCGGCGCAACGCCATCAACGGCGCGATGTGGCGCGGCATCGCGCCTGCGATGGCGCAGCTCGACCGCGACCCCGAAGTGCGTTGCGTCGCCTTCCGCGGCGCCGGCACCGAGGCGTTCTCCGCCGGTGCCGATATTTCCGAATTTGAATCGAGTCGAGGCAGTGGAGAATCCGTAGGGCAATACGATGGATTGCTCGACCAGGTGCTGCACTCGATTCAGGACTCACCCAAACCGTCGGTTGCGATGATTTGCGGCTTCTGCCTGGGCGGCGGCCTCGAGATCGCGCTCGCCTGCGATCTGCGCTACTGCGCGGCCTCGGCGCAGTTCGGCATCCCGGCGGCGAAGCTCGGCCTCGCCTACAACGTCGAGGGCCACAAGCGCCTGCTCGAGACCGTGGGTCATGCGCGCACGCGGGAGATCATGTTCCTCGGCCGGCGCTACAACGCCGACGAAGCGCTCGCCATGGGGCTGGTCCACCGGGTCGTGCCCGATCTCGAGTCTTTTACTGAACAAGTCCTCGCCGATCTTTCGGCGAATGCGCCGCTTTCGATCCTGAACTCCAAAACGATCATCGAGGAGTACGTGAAGTCCTCCGGCGCGCCGGATCATGCGCGCATGGAGGCGGCGATCGAGCGCTGCGCGAAGAGCGCCGACTATGCGGAAGGGCGGAGCGCGTTCATGGAGAAGCGCAGGCCGCAGTTCAAGGGCAGATGAAGATCCGTGCCATCAAGACGCGCGGGGTCGCCGCGCCGATGAGGCGGCCGCTCGCGACGAGCATCGCGACGATCAGCATCGCGCCGCTGCTGCTCATCGATCTCGAGACCGACGCGGGGATCGTCGGCCGCTCATACCTGTTCGGGCCGGGCAAGCACCATCTCTCACCCATCGCCGAGCTGGTGAAGGCGATGGCGGCGATGGTCGAAGGCGACGAGGTGGCGCCTTTCGACCTCGAGAGGAAGCTCCGCGCCCGCTATGCGCTCCTCGGCGTGCACAACATCGTGCTGTTCGCCATGTCGGGGATCGACATGGCGGCCTGGGACGCTTTCGCGCAGTCGCTCGGCCAGCCGCTCGCGCGGCTGCTCGGCGCCGCGCCGCGCGCGGTGCCCGCCTACAACTCCAAGGGACTGGGCCTCCTTCCTCTGGACAAGTTGGCAAGAGAAGCGAGCGAGCTTGTCGAAGAAGGCTTTCGGGCGATCAAGCTGCGGCTCGGAAGGCCTTCGGCCGAAGAGGATCTGAAAGCTCTCAAAGCGGTGAAAAAGCAGATCGGGCCCGAGGTCAC
>DATADT010000575.1:0-13370 GCA_036258355.1 Burkholderiales bacterium | reverse complement strand
GGCAGATGGTGATGGTACTGGCGCCGAAGAAGAAGGGACCGGCGCCGAAGGCGAAGCCGAAGGAAGCGAAAGAAGTAAAGGCAGCAAAGCCGGCCGCGCCACCGAAGCGCCAGGCTGCATAGCAGTTACAAGTGATGGCCGTGGCTGTTGAAGCGTCCCCGCGTAGGCGGGGACCGCCCGGCGTCAGGCTAGAACAGAGAAGGAGCTCGTTCGTCATGCCGAAGATGAAATCCAAGCGAGGCGCCGCGAAGCGCTTCAAGGTGCGCCCGGGCGGCGGCATCAAGCGCTCTCAGGCCTACATGCGTCACATCCTCACCAAGAAGAGCACCAAGCGAAAGCGCCACCTGCGCGGCGGCACCGAAGTCGATCATTCCAACAAGGCGCAGATCCTTTCGGTTCTGCCCTACTCGCGATAGGGGCCTGCCATGCCGAGAGTCAAGCGCGGGGTCACGCAGCGCGCGCGCCACAAGAAGGTGCTGAAACAAGCGAAGGGTTTCCGCGGCCGCAGGAAGAATGTGTTCACCGTCGCGAAACAGGCGGTAATGAAGGCGGGGCAATACGCGTACCGCGACCGGCGCCGCAAGAAGCGCGAGTTCCGCGCGCTGTGGATCGCGCGAATCAACGCAGCGGTGCGCGAGCTCGGGATGAGCTACAGCGTATTCATGGCGGGGCTGAAGCGCGCCAACATAGAGATCGACCGTAAAGTGCTCGCCGACCTCGCCATCGTGGACAAGCCCGCGTTCGACAAGATCGCGGCGCAGGTGAAGGCCACGATCGCTCACTGAGTTGCAAGCCGTAGATGGAGCAACTCAGCGTCATTGTTTCGCGGGCGCTCGCTGAATTCGCTGCCGCCGCCGACCCGGCCTCCCTCGAGAACGCCAAGGCGCGCTACCTCGGCAAGACCGGGGAGCTGTCTTCGTTCCAGAATAGCCTGCGCGCGCTTCCGGTCGAGCAGAAAAAATCCGCCGGGGCCGCCTACAACGCGGCTAAGGCGCGGATCGAAACTGCGCTGGAGGCGCGGCGCGCGGCGCTCGCCGAAGCGAAGCTCGCCGCGAGGCTGACCGAGCAGGCGCTCGACGTCACGCTGCCCGGCCGCGGACGCGGCCGCGGCAGCATGCACCCGGTGATCCGAACGTGGCAGCGCATCGAGGAGATCTGGCGCTCGATCGGCTTCGACGTCGCGGACGGCCCGGAGATCGAGACCGACTGGTTTAACTTCACCGCGCTCAACAGCCCCGAGAACCACCCGTCGCGCTCCATGCAGGACACGTTCTACGTCGACATGAAGGACGCGAACGGCCTGCCGCTCGTGCTGCGCACCCACACCAGTCCGATGCAGGTGCGCTATGCGCGCATGCACAGCCCACCGATCAAGGTTATCGCGCCCGGGCGTACCTACCGGGTGGACTCCGACGCCACCCACTCGCCGATGTTCCACCAGGTCGAGGGATTATGGATCGACACCGACATCAGCCTCGCCGACCTTAAAGGCGTCTACACCGAATTCCTGCGCCGCTTCTTTGAGAACGACGAGCTCGAAGTGCGCTTCCGGCCGTCGTTCTTTCCGTTCACGGAACCGTCCGCCGAGATCGATATGAAATTGAAGGGCAAGTGGCTCGAGATCTCGGGTTCGGGACAGGTGCACCCTGCGGTCGTGCGCAACTTCGGGCTCGATCCGGAGCGCTACATCGGTTTCGCGTTCGGCTCGGGCCTGGAGCGCCTCACCATGCTGCGCTATGGCATCGAGGACCTGCGCCTCTTCTACCAAGGCGACCTGCGCTTCCTGGAGCAGTTCGCATGAATGTCCCCGAGAGCTGGCTGCGAAGCTTCTGCAACCCGCCGCTGTCGGGACGCGAGCTCGCCGACAAGTTGACGATGTCGGGGGTCGAGGTTGAGACCTACGAGGCCCTTGGGCCGGAGTTGAGCGGCGTTGTGGTCGGCGAGGTGCTTGCCGTGGAAAAGCATCCGAACGCGGACAAGCTGAGCGTATGCAAGGTCAAAGCGGGCAAGGAGACCGTGCAGGTGGTCTGCGGCGCGCCCAACGTGCGCGCCGGCATGAAAGCACCGCTCGCCAGAATCGGCACGAAGGAAATCCGCGGCGTGCAGAGCCAAGGCATGCTGTGCTCGGCGCGCGACCTCAAGATCTCCGACGATCACTCGGGGCTTCTCGAGCTTCCCAGGAACGCGAAAACAGGCGCAGACGCGCGTGTCGCTTTGGGTCTCGACGATCATGTTCTGACCCTCAAGCTCACGCCGAACCGTGCCGATTGCCTTTCCGTCCTCGGCGTCGCCCGCGAGGTCTCCGCGATTACCGGTAGCAGGCTCAAGCCGGTCGAAATCAAGCCGGTTCCCGCGAAGAGTAAGGCAAGGCATGCGGTGAAGCTGGCGAATCCGGAAGGCTGCGGCCGCTTTGCCGGCCGTGTCATCCGCGGAGTCAATGCGAGCGCAGAGACGCCGCCATGGCTGCGCGAGCGCCTGGAGCGTGCCGGACAGCGCTCGATTTCGGCGCTCGTGGACGTGACCAACTACGTGATGCTCGAGCTCGGCCGGCCGCTGCACGTCTACGACCTCGACAAGCTGCGCGGGCCGATCGTCGTGCGCTGGGGCCACAAGGGCGAGAAGGTGCTGCTGCTGAACGGCCAGGAGGTCGAGGTCGACGAATCGGTGCTGTGCATCACGGACGACTCCGGCGTCATCGGCCTGGGCGGCATCATGGGCGGGGAGAGCACCAAGGCGGACACGACCACTGCGAATATCCTCTTGGAGTCCGCGTTCTTCTATCCCGACGCGATCGCCGGGCGCGCGCGCCGCTACGGCTTCGCAAGCGACGCCTCGCACCGCTTCGAGCGCGGCGTGGATTTCCGGAACAACGTCGACGGCATCGAGCGCGCGACGCGGCTCATCCTCGAGATCTGCGGCGGCGAGCCCGGCCCGACCGTGGACACGCTGGCGCGGCTTCCCGATCGCAAGCCCGTGACGATGCGCATGTCGCGCGCGCAGAAGGTAATAGGCGTCCCGGTACCGGCGAAGGACATCGCGGGCGCCTTCAAGCGCCTCGGCTTTTCCTTCAAGGCGAACTCCGGGCGTTTCAGCGTCGCTCCGCCGTCCTACCGCTTCGACATTGCGATCGAAGAGGACCTGATCGAGGAAGTGGCTCGCCTCTACGGCTTCGAGCGCATCGCCGCGCACCCCCCGCTAGCGGCGGCGACGATGCTGCCGGTTCCCGACGCACGCAGGTCCTTGCATGCCCTGCGCGAGCGTCTTGCCGCGGCCGACTACCGGGAAGTCATCAACTTCAGCTTCGTGGAGCCGGGCTGGGAGGCGGATTTCGCCGGAGAAGCGAACCCTATCCGGCTGCTTAACCCCATCGTGAGCCAGCAATCGGTGATGCGCACCTCGCTGATCGGCTCGCTCGTCGCAAATATCAACTACAACCAGGCGCGCAAGGTGCCCCGAATCCGCGTGTTCGAAGTCGGACGCGTGTTCTTGCGCGATGCCGGGGTGAAGGACGGCCCGCTTTCGGTCGGCGGCCTGCGTCAGCCGGTGCGCATCGCTGCCGCGGCGTACGGGCCGGCGGTGCCCGAGCAGTGGGATGCGCTGCCGCGGCTGGTGGACTTCTACGACGTAAAAGCGGACCTCGAAGGCATGCTGGCGCCGCTGGCGGCGCGGTTCGAGCCCGCCGTGCATCCGGCCTTTCACCCTGGGCGCTCGGCGCGCGTGGTCCTCGACGGGGCTGCGCTCGGCTGGATCGGCGAGCTCCATCCGAAGTGGCAGCAGAAGTACGACCTGCCCCAGCCGCCCGTGCTGCTCGAAGTGGATGCCGAGCCGCTCCAGGTGTTGCCGCTGCCGCGCCCCGAAATCCCCTCCGACCAGCCGATTGTGCTGCGCGACATTGCACTTCTCTTCGAAGCCACGACGCCTGTCCAGGCGGTTTTTGACGCAATCCGGGCCGAAAAACCGGCGATTGTGCGCTCTGTTCGCCTTTTTAGCGTGTATCGCGGCGCCGAGCTCCCGCCGGGCAAAAAAAGCCTTGCTCTGCGGGTAGTTATGCAAGATACTGAACGAACCCTTACGGATGCGGAGGCAGACGCTGCCCGCGATGCGCTGGTCGCCTTGCTGGGCCGCAAATTCTCTGCAACTCTCCGTACATAAAAGGGAAATCAGGGGGCTCAGTGATGACGTTGACTAAGGCCGAGCTGGCCGACCTTCTGTTCGAGAAGGTCGGCCTGAACAAGCGCGAGGCCAAGGACATGGTCGAGGCGTTCTTCGAGGAGATCCGGGGGGCGCTCGAGCGCGGCGAGAGCGTGAAGCTTTCCGGCTTCGGCAACTTCCAGCTCCGCGACAAACCGCAGCGCCCCGGCCGCAATCCCAAGACCGGCGAGGAGATCCCGATCAGCGCCCGCCGGGTCGTCACCTTCCATGCCAGCCAGAAGCTGAAGGCGATGGTCGAAAAGGCGCGTCATGGAGCCAAGTCGAAGGAAAGCTGAACTCCCGCCGATCCCGGCGAAGCGCTACTTCACCATCGGGGAGGTGAGCGAGCTTTGCGGCGTCAAGCCGCACGTGCTGCGCTACTGGGAGCAGGAATTCACGCAACTGAAGCCCGTGAAGCGGCGCGGCAACCGCCGCTACTACCAGCACCACGAGGTGCTGCTTATTCGCCGCATTCGCCAGCTGCTGTACGAGGAGGGCTTTACGATCAGCGGGGCGCGCAACCGGCTGGACAACGCTCGCATGGAATCCTCCGAGGAAAAGCCCGAACCGCCCGCCCCGCGCGAGTTGCGCGTCGTTCAAGGGGGCGGCGTGGACCTCGCCGCGATCAAGCGCGAACTACGCGCAGTTCTCGACCAGTTGCAGGGGTAAAATTCGCTTCCTCGGGGCGTAGCGCAGTCTGGTAGCGTACCGGCATGGGGTGCCGGTGGTCGTGAGTTCAAATCTCACCGCCCCGACCAGTTTCGATAGTTAGCGCCAAACCAGCGGATCGCCAAATACCATTGGCGCGGGCGCCATTCCGTGTCTATCTTGGCTTCTCCAAGCTGAAAAGGAGCACCATGGATACCGGAATTTCCACGCCAGACCGCGCGGCAATCGCCAAGGGCTTGTCGCGGTTGCTCGCCGACACTTACGTCGTTTACCTGAAGACCCACAACTTCCACTGGAATGTCGAAGGCCCGATGTTCCAGACGCTGCACCAGATGTTCATGGAGCAGTACACCGAGGCATGGAACGCGATCGACCTGGTCGCCGAGCGCATCCGCGCGCTGGGTCACTACGCGCCGGGCACCTACCGGGAGTACCTTGAGCTCTCGCGCGTAAAGGAGACGCCCGGCGTGCCGAAAGCCGGGCAGATGGTGAAGCTCCTGATCGAGGGACAGGAGGCCGTGGTGAAGACCGCGCGCGAGCTGCTGCCGCTCGCCGAAAAGGCCGACGACCAGCCGACGCTCGACCTGCTCACGCAGCGCATGCAGGTGCACGAGAAGAACGCCTGGATGCTGCGCTCGCTTCTCAAGAAATAGCACCGCTAGAATCCTCCGCGTGAGGATTCTGGTCTCCAACGACGACGGCTACTTCGCGCCGGGCATTACGCTGCTCGCCGAGGCGCTGCGCCAGATGGGCGAGGTCACCGTGGTCGCGCCTGAGCGCGACCGCTCCGGCGCGTCCAACTCGCTCACCCTCGACCGGCCGCTCACCGTGCGACGCGCGCCGAACGGCTACTTCTCAGTGAACGGGACGCCGACCGACTGTGTGCACATCGCGGTCACCGGGCTGCTCGATTTCCTGCCCGACGTGGTCGTTTCAGGGGTCAACCTCGGCGCCAACATGGGGGACGACACGATCTACTCCGGCACGGTCGCCGCCGCCGCCGAGGGCTATCTGCTCGGCATCCCCTCGGTGGCGGTATCCCTAACTAGCAAGACCGGCGAGCATTTCGAAAGCGCGATCGGCATCGCCTTGCAGATTGTGGAGCGCTTGCGGCACAAGCCGTTTTCCGAGCCGGTCCTGCTCAACGTCAACGTTCCGGACGTCGCGCCCCCGATGCTGGGCGGTGTGGAGATCACGCGGCTCGGGCGCCGGCACAAGGCCGAGCCGGTGGTCAAGCTGCAGACTCCGCGCGGCGAGACCGCGTACTGGATCGGCCCCGCCGGCGGCGCCGCCGACGCCGGGCCGGGCACCGATTTCCATGCGGTCGAGGCCGGCCGCGTGTCCGTAACCCCGCTGCGAATGGACCTGACCCACAACGCCCAGCTGCCCCGCATAAAGGAGTGGATCGCGCCGTGAAGAGCGCGGCGGGCGTGGGCATGACCTCGGAGCGCACTCGCGCTCGCATGGTCCAGCGCTTGCGCGACCAGGGAATCCGCGACGAGCGGGTGCTTGCCGCCATGGCTGCAGTGCCACGGCATCTTTTTGTGGAGGAAGCGCTTGCGAGCCGGGCCTACGAGGACACTGCGCTGCCGATCGGCTTCGGCCAGACCATCTCGCAGCCGTATGTCGTGGCCAAGATGATCGAAAAGCTCATGGCGGGAAGAACCCCTGGAAAGACCCTCGAGGTGGGCACCGGCTGCGGTTACCAGGCGGCGGTGCTGGCGCACGTCTTCCCCGAGGTCTATTCCATAGAGCGGATCAAGGCTTTGCTCGAGCGCGCGCGGCGCAACCTGCTCGCGCTGCGGCTGAAGAACCTGCGCCTTGCCCACGGTGACGGCTATACCGGGCTGGAAGGCGCGGCCCCGTTCCAGGCGATCATCGTTGCCGCAGCGGCGCCGCGCATGCCGGAGGCGCTGTTACGGCAGCTCGCCCCCGGTGGCAAAATGGTGCTGCCGCTCGTGTCGGGCGGCGGCCAGCGGCTGCTGCTGGTCCAGCGCAGCGGCCGGGGCTTCGTCGAGTCGGAGCTCGACGCCGTGCGGTTCGTGCCGATGGAGGCGGGAAAGACGTGAGAGCGGTTGCCGTGTTGCTCATCCTGGCGCTTGCCGCCGGCTGCGCTTCCCAGCGGCGCGCCGCGCCGGTCGAGGATCGCCGCCCGCCGCCGCGCGCCCAGGCGCCTAAAGTGCAGCCTCCGGTGCAACCAGCGGCACCGGCGCCGGCGCCCGCGGCGCCCGAGGGCTTCCACGCCGTGAAGCGGGGCGATACGCTCTACAGCATCGCGCTCGAGCACGGCCACGACCACCGCGACATCGCGCTATGGAATTCGCTCGACGATCCGACCAAGCTCAGCGTCGGGCAGCTCTTGCGCGTCAAGCCCCCGGCGCAGCCGGCGGTGAGTCTAGGTAGCGCCACGCCGGGCAGCCGGATCGAGTCGCGGCCGCTGGCGGCTCTGCCATCGGAACCGAAGCCCGTGGCTGCCGTTCCGGAACAGAAACCAATCGCGCGCGAAGAACCCAAGCTCGAAGTCCATCCGCTCACCTTCACTTGGCCGGTGAAGGGCAAGGTGGTCGCCGGCTTCGCCGAGCCGCGGCAAAAGGGCATCGACATCGAAGGCAGAAGCGGCGACGCTGTGATAGCCGCTGCTGCCGGCCGCGTCACCTACGTCGGCAGCGGCATCCCGGGGCTTGGCAAGCTCATCGTCATCAAGCACGACCAGGGCTATATCACCGTGTACGCGCATAACCGGGACATCCTGGTGAAGGAGCAGCAGAACGTGACGCGCGGCCAGAAGATCGCCGAGCTCGGCGACAAGCTCCACTTCCAGATCCGCAAGGGCGCTGCGGCGGTCGACCCGCTGCTCTACTTGCCTAAGTCGTAGGCCTTTCTCAAGTCGAAGGCGAGGTCGGTGACTGCGGCGGCGTAAAGTGCGCTGCGGTTGTACCGCGTAATGACGTAGAAATTGCGCAGGGCGACGCGGTACTCGCTCGGCCGGTCCGCGTTCGCCAGCTCGACCAAGGTTCCCGAGGCGCCCGCGGGCTGCGGCGAATCGAACTCAATCCCGGCCTGCCGCAGCTCGGTGAGCGAGTGCTTGGGCTCGAAGCGGCCGTCGGCATAGGCGCGCCACCCTTCGCCCGTGACGCGCGCCTCGACCGCCACGTCGGCGTCGCGCTGCCAGCCGTGCACCTTGAGGAAGTTGGCTACGCTTCCGATGGCGTCAGCGCTGCTCCTTTGCAGATCGATGGTGCCGTTGCCGTCGAAGTCGACGGCGTAGCGCCGCGCGCTGCTCGGCATGAACTGCGGGATGCCGATGGCGCCGGCGTAGGAGCCGCGGACCGAAAACACGTCGAGTCCCGCTTCGCGCGCCATCAGCAGGTAGCTCTCGAGCTCGGCTTGGAAGAATCGGGCGCGTGGCGGGTAGTCGAACGCTAGCGTGGTGAGCGCGTCCACCACGCGCCAGTTGCCGGTATTGCGACCGTAGAACGTCTCGACGCCGATGATGGCGACTACGTATTGCGGTGCGACGCCGTACTTTTGCTGCGCGCGCTCCAGCGTGCGCCGATGCTTCTTCCAGAACTCCACGCCCTCGACGATGCGCCGCTCGGTGATGAGCAGCGCGCGGTACTCCTCCCACGTGCGCACGCGTTCGGCCGGCCGGGCGATCGCCTCGAGCACCGGGTCGAGACGCTGCGCGCGCTCGAACACGCGCATGAGCTCGGTCTCGGCCAGGCCGTGGCGCCGCGCGAGATCGCGCACAAACGCTTCGACCTCGGGCCGCTCGGCGTAGGTCGCCTGGGCGAACGCCGGGGCGCAGAAGAATAGAGCGAGAAGGAGCCGGATCAAAATTCGCGCACCAGTTTGCGCAACCGCTCGAGCGCCGGCGGCGTGGCCTGCGAGCCATAGCGTAGCGCGATGTATAGCGCGCCGATGCGCAGGATGTTGCGCCGTGCTGCGGGCAGCGCGCGCGCCGCGCGCGCGGCGTAGTCGCGCGGGCCCTCGGAGGGCGCGCGCTCGACGCCGCGCGCGGCGAGCTTGCGGCAGAAGGCGCGCCAGGCCCGCTGTACCGGATCGGGGCGTGCAAGGCGCTTGAGCGACCAGGCGAGCAGAACGAGCGTCATCGCGCCAAGGACGGCGAAGAGCGTCGCGGTAAGCGAGCGCCAGTCCGCGTCCCGCATGCCGAAGCTCGACATGAGGTCGCGCTGCCGCTCCGGGTTGTATCCGAGAACCCAGACGTTCCACTTGTGCGCCACGGCCTCCCATCGGTCGCGCACGCCGCGCAGCCACTCGAGCTCCGCGCGCATGAGGAGCGACAGGCCCTCGCCCTGCGGCACCGCCCGCGCCATGCCGGACTCGAGGCGACCCGGCACCGCGGCCGCGGTGGGATCCACCCGCACCCAGCCGCGCCCGAGGAGGAAAACCTCCGCCCACGCGTGCGCGTCCGACTGGCGCACGGTGATGATGCTGTCGACCGGATTGAGCTCGCCGCCCTGGTAGCCGGTCACGACGCGCGCCGCGACGCCGGCGGCCCGCATCGTGAACACGAACACGGAGGCGAAGTGCTCGCAAAAGCCGGCCTTCGTCGAGAACAGGAAATCGTCGACCGAGTGCTCGCCGAGGAGCGGCGGTTCCAGCGTGTAGGTGTAGCTGCCCTGGCGCAGGAAGGCGACCGCGCGCTCCACGACCTGCGCGTCGTCGGCGGAGGCCGCGCGCCACTGCGCGGCGAGCGCGCGGGATCGCGGGTTGAAGCCCTCGGGCAGGCGCAGCGCGCGGCGCAGCGCGCCGTCGGCTTCGCTCGACTGCGGCTCCGGTGCGATCACCGAGTGCAGCTCGTAGCGCATGCGGGTGCGCACCGGGGAGCTTGCCACGATCTGACCGTCGTGGCTCATGCGCGCGCCGCTCTCGGGCAGGCTGGCCGCAGTCTCGAGCGCGAACAGCCAGTGGCGGTTGTGCGGCTCGAGCACGATCTCGTAGCGGTAGGAGGCGCTGCCGCCGCGCGGCGGCGCGAAGTTGACGAGGAAGCTCGGCCCGATGCTCCAGCTGCGCCCGTCGAAGTCCCACAGCACCGGGCCGCGCCAGTAACGCAGCGCCTGCGGCGGCGGCGCGCTATGGAACTCGGCGCGGAACGCGATCGAGTCGGACAGCGCCAGGCTGGAAAGCGTGCCGGGGCTCATCGTGTCCGAGAGCCCCGTCATGCCGGCGTACGCATCCTGCGGCAGCCCCCACAGAGGCCCCTGCACGCGCGGGAACAGTACGAAGAGCGCGAGCGCGGCGGGCGCGGCGTGCGCGAGCAGGACGGCCGCCGTGCGCAGGTTGGCGCGCTCGGGACGCTGGGGTGCTGCGAACCGCACTAGCGTGGCGGTGAGGAGGAAAAGCGGCGCGCACATCGCTGCGGCAGTGGGAATCGTCTGCGTATAGAGGAAGTTCGTGATCACCAGGAAGTAGCCGAGAAAGGCGGCCATCGCGCCGTCGCGGTGCGTGCGAGTCTCAAGTAGCTTCAGCCCCGAAAACAGCATCAGCAGCAGGATCCCCGGCTGGCGGCCGAACAGCGTGCGGAACTCCACCCATACGCCGAGCATCGCAACCGCTGCGACAGCGAGCAGCAGCCAGTGCGAGAGCAGGGGCCCGCGATTCAGCGCGAAGTACATGCGCCAGCCGTAAAGGCACAACGTGAGCAGCGTCAGCCACCAGGGTGCGCGCATGGCGTGCGGCGCCATCACGATCAGCAGGGACGCGGTCAGCCAGGCGAGATCGCGGGCGTTCATCTGCCGCTGCTCCGGTGCGAGCGGATGCATCATGGCAATGCGTAGAGCGCGAGCGCCTGCAGGCAGGCGGAGCGGTGCGCGTCGCCGCGCCCCGGCGGGATCTCGACCCCGGAAAGCCGCAGGCCGTAATGCGCGCCGGCGCGCTCGGCAGCGAGCACCCAGCCCGCCAGGCGCGACAGGCGCTGCTCGAGCCCGAGACCCGCGGGGAGCAGGCGCTCGTCGAGCCATACCTCCGCGGCGGCCTCGCCGGCGAACTGCTTGGTGAGCATGTCTTCGCTGCGCGCCACCGCCTTCCAGGCGATGTGGCGGGGTGAGTCGGAGCGCTGGTAGCCGCGCAGGCCGGCGAAATCATCGCTCCCCGAGGTCTGCGCGCGGCGCGCGCCGGCCGCCGCTTCGCCGCTGAAGGGCGGCAGCGGCGAGCGCTCCGGGCGTGGATACACCACGCCGCGCGCGTCGGGCTCGATGTAGCTCCAGGCGCGGAACAGGCCGAGCGGAAAGCGCGTCTCGAGCATCACGCGGCCGAGCGCAAGCCGGCCGCGCTTCGGCGCAGGCACCGCGAGCACAACCTCGGCGGTGCTGCGCGCCGGGATGTCGACGACGAGCTGGGAACCCGAGGCGACGTGGCGTGCGAGGATCGCCGGCCGATCGAACGCGGCGCGCCCGTCGAGGTAGAGGCGAAACTGCGCCGACTCGCCGGCGAACACCGGCTCGGCCCGTCCAGCGGTGACCGCGATGCGGGCGAGGTTGCGTGCAGTATGCACCATGCCGGCGAGCCCCAGGCCGGCAAGCAGAAAGGTGAGCGCGAAGCCGAGCGAAAGCGCGTAGTTGATCGAGCCGACGAGCAGCACGAGGAGCGTGCCGGCGAAGAACCATCCCAGGCGCGCAGGCAAGATGTAGACGCGCCGGTGCACGAGCTCGACCGTGCCGCGCTCAGGCGGCGTGAAGCCGTAGAGCCAGTTGGAGAAGCGCGGGTTGCGCTCGAGCAGTCGGGCGATCACGCCATTGCCCGCTTCAAGCGGTCGGGCCTTCGTATTTCCAGCGTCCGCGCCAGGCCGCGAGGACGAGATTGGGATACTCGGATCTCCCCAGGCTGCCGTTGTAGCGGCCGAGCGCCCGGTAATAGTCGCCGTTCTCGAGGTCGAGATAATGCCGCAGGATGGCGCAGCCGTAGGCGATGTTGGTCCTCAGGTGGAACAGGTTGTGGCTCGGCAGCCCGATGAGCTTCAACCAAAACGGCATCACCTGCATATAGCCGCGCGCGCCGGCACGCGACACCGCGTACTTGCGAAAGGCGCTCTCGACCTCGATTATGCCGAGCACGAGCTGGGGGTCGAGCGCAGCGCGCGTCGCCTCGTACTGCACGGTGCGCAGCAGCTCCAGGCGCTGCTGTCGGTCGGGGATGCGCCGCTCCAGGCGCCGGTCCATCTCGGCGAGCCAGCGCTGTCCGTCCGTGGGCTCGCGGAAGTGCATCGACGCGGGCGCCCGGTCCGCGACCATGCGCGAGAGGCGCTGGCGCACGCTGTCAGCGAGCGGCTCATAGATCTGCGCTCCGCCATAGCCCGAGAGAGGAACGAGAAGGGCAAGAAAGACGATGGCTCTCATTCCAGGCGCGCTCTAAGGAAAGCCACAACCTCCCCGAGCGGCAAGTCACGCGGCTGCTCGTCGCGCCGGCCCTTGTATTCCGCGTTGCCGGCGGCGAGGCCGCGTTCGGAAAGCACCACGCGGTGGGGAATGCCGATGAGGTCCATGTCGGCGAACAGCACGCCGGGACGCTCCTCGCGATCGTCCATCACGACGTCGATTCCTGCCCGGAGCATCTCGCCGTACAAACGCTCGGCGGCTTCGCGCACTTGCACGCTCTTGTGGTAGCCGATCGGCACGAGGCAGGCCTCGAATGGCGCGATCGGCGCCGGGAACAGGATACCGCGCGCGTCGTGGTTCTGCTCGATCGCAGCGGCGACGATACGCGTCACGCCGATGCCGTAGCAGCCCATCTCGAACGGCTTCGCGGTCCCGTCCTCCGCCAGGAAGGTGGCCTTCATGGTCTCGGAATACTTGGTACGCAACTGGAAAATATGCCCGACCTCGATGCCGCGCGCGATCACGAGCGCGCCCCTGCCGTCCGGGCTGGGGTCGCCCGCGACCACGTTGCGGATGTCCGCCACCTGCGGCTCGGCCGCGTCCCGACCCCAGTTCACCCCGGTGAGGTGAAAGCCTTCCTCGTTGGCGCCGCACACGAAGTCGCTCATGACCGTGACCGCCCGGTCGGCGATCACCTTTACCTTGGCGCCCACCGGGCCGATGTAGCCGGCTTTGCATCGAAGGAATTCCTCAATCTCCGCATCGGTGGCGAAGCGGAAAGCCCCGATGAGCCTCTGGGTCTTGACCTCGTTCAGCGTGTGATCGCCGCGGATGAGGAGGAGGTGGAGCTCGTCGTCGTGCATTACTGCAACGGACTTCACGGTTTTTTGCAACGGCAGCTTCAGGAGCTGAGCCACCTCCTCGCACGTCGTTTTGCCGGGCGTGGGAACTTTCTGCATCGCTTGCCTGGGCGCGTTTCGCTTCTCCGTCGTGATGGCTTCAGCGAGCTCGACGTTCGCCGCGTAGTCGGACTCCGGCGAGAAGGCGATCGCGTCCTCGCCCGAGTCGGCAAGGACGTGGAATTCGTGCGAGCCCGTGCCGCCGATCGCGCCGGTATCGGCGGCCACCGCGCGAAAGCGCAAGCCGAGCCGGGTAAAGATACGGGTATAGGTG
>DATADT010000574.1:0-4325 GCA_036258355.1 Burkholderiales bacterium | reverse complement strand
TCTTATCCCACCCACGTGCGCGCGTTGCGGAAGAGCTGCATCCAGGGTGAGTCCTCGCCCGAGCCGGGCGGCGACCACGACATCTGCACGTTGCGGAACACCCGCTCGGGGTGCGGCATCACGATGGTGAAGCGCCCGTCGGGTGTGGTGAGCCCGGTGATGCCGCCCGGTGCGCCGCTCGGATTGTAGGGGTACACCTCGGTCGGCTCGCCGCGGTTGTTCACATAGCGCATGCAGACAATCGAAGGATTGTCGATGTTCGGTCTGCCCTCGCCGTGCGCCGTGGCGATCGGGATGCGGCTGCCCGCCATCCCGGCGAACAGGATCGAGGGGCTCTCGACGATCTCGACCATCACCAGCCGCGCCTCGAACTGCTCCGACCGGTTGCGCACGAAGAGCGGCCAGGCGCCGGCGCCGGGAATGATCTCGCGCAGCGCGCCCATCATCTGGCAGCCGTTGCACGCGCCCAGGGCGAACGTGTCGCTGCGCGCGAAGAAGCGCTCGAACTCGTTGCGCGCGCGCGCGTTGAAGAGAACGGTCTTGGCCCAGCCCTGCCCGCCGCCCAGCACGTCGCCGTAGGAAAACCCGCCTCCGGCGGCGAAGCCCTTGAAGCCTTCGAGCGAGGCGCGGCCGGCGATGAGGTCCGTCATGTGCACGTCCACCGACTCGAAGCCTGCGCGGTCGAAGGCCGCGGCCATCTCCACCTGCCCGTTCACCCCCTGCTCGCGCAGGATGGCGATTTTGGGTTTCGCCCCCGAAGCGACGGAAGGTGCGCTCGGTTTGAACGTCAATGAAATGGAAAGGCCGGGGTCGTCGGGCTCGATGAGGCGGTCGTACTCCTCGCGGGCGCAGTCCGGGTTGTCGCGCAGCGTTTGCATGCGCCAGCTCGTCTCGCTCCAGGCGCGCTGCGTGTGGTCGCGCTTGGCGACGAACACCGTGCGGTTGTTGCGTGTGATGCGGACCTCGTCGCGTGTGTTCAGGCCGCCGATGAGGTGCGAATGCTCGCCCAGCCCAGCTGCGCGCAGCCCCGCCATGACCTGCGCGCGGTCGGCGGCGCGGATCTGGAGCACAACGCCGAGCTCCTCCGAGAACAGCGCGCGCAGCGCGAGGTCCTTCGCGCGCCCGGCGAGCTGCGCTTCGGCATCGCGCTTGAATGCGTCAACGTCGTCGAGGTCGGGATCGAAGGCGATCGCATCGAGGCTCACCGTGACGCCGCAGTGGCCGGCGAACGCCATCTCGCACAGTGCCGCGAAGAGGCCTCCGTCCGAGCGGTCGTGGTACGCGAGGATCACGCCTGCATGGCTCCGCAGGAACGAGAACAGCCCTTGGAGCAGCACCGGATCGTCCAGGTCCGGGCACTGGTCGCCCATCTGCGAGAACACCTGCGCCAGGATCGAGCCGCCGAGGCGGTTCCTGCCCCGCCCGAGATCGATAAGCACGAGCTCGGTGTCGCCCGCGTCGGTGCGAAGCTGCGGCGTAAGGGCGGCGCGCGCGTCGTCCACCGGTGCGAAGGCCGACACTACGAGCGAGAGCGGGGCCACCACCTCGTTTCCGTCCCACGCGGTGCGCATCGACAGGGAATCCTTGCCGACCGGAATCGAGATGCCGAGCGCCGGGCAAAGCTCGAGCGCAACCGCCTTCACCGTGTCGTAGAGCGCCGCGTCCTCCCCTGGGTAACCGGCGGCGGCCATCCAGTTGGCGGAAAGCTTCACCCGCGAGAGCTCGGGCAGCGCAGAAGCGAGGTTGGTCAGCGCCTCGCCGACCGCCATACGGCCGGAAGCCGGCGCGTCGATGAGCGCGAGCGGCGTGCGCTCGCCGATCGCGAACGCCTCGCCGGCATAGCCTTCGTAGTCGAGGAGCGTCACCGCGCAGTCGGCCACCGGCACCTGCCAGGGCCCGACAAGGGGATCGCGCGCGCACAGGCCGCCCACGGTGCGATCGCCGATCGAGACGAGAAAGGTCTTGGCCGCCACCGCCGGGTGGTGGAGCACGCGGCTCGCGGCGGCGGCCAGGGTGATGTCGCGAAGCGATAGCGCGCTGCGCGCCCGCGGCTTGTGCTTCACGTCGCGCAGCATCTTCGGCGGTTTTCCGAGGATCATCGCGAGCTCGACGTCGACCGGCGTATTCTTCAGGAGCGAGTCTTCGACCCGCAGCCGGCCGCCGTCGGTCGCCGTACCGAGCACCGCGAACGGGCAGCGCTCGCGCTCGCAGACGGCCCTGAAGAGGGGCAGGTTCTCCGGCGAAACGGCCAATACATACCTTTCCTGGGCCTCGTTGCACCAGATCTCGCGCGGCGACATGCCGCTGTCCTCCGACGGGATCGCCCTCAGCTCCAGGCGGGCGCCGCGCCCGGCCGCATGCACGAGCTCAGGTAGCGCGTTGGACAGCCCGCCCGCGCCGACGTCGTGGATGGACAGGATCGGGTTGGCCCCCCCGAGCTGCCAGCAGCGGTCGATGACTTCCTGCGCGCGGCGCTGCATCTCCGCGTTGTCGCGCTGGACCGAGTCGAAATCGAGGTCCTCGGTGTTCGCGCCCGCGCCCATCGACGACGCCGCGCCGCCGCCCATGCCGATGGCAAGCCCCGGCCCGCCCAATTGAAGCAGCAGAGTTCCCGGAGGAATCGGTTTCTTCGCAGCGTGCGCGGCGGCGATGTTGCCGACCCCGCCTGCCAGCATGATCGGCTTGTGGTAGCCGCGGCTTCCGGACTCGAAGGTCCGGAAGTAGCCGCACAGGTTGGGCCGGCCGAACTCGTTGTTGAACGCCGCGGCGCCGATGGGCCCCTCGATCATGATGTCGAGCGCGGATGCAATGCGCGCCGGCCTGCCGGGGCCTTCGTGCTCCCAGGGACGCTCGTGCCCGGGGATGCGCAGGTGCGAGACCGAGAAACCCACCAGCCCGGCTTTCGGCTTGGCGCCCCGACCGGTGGAGCCTTCATCGCGGATCTCGCCGCCGGCCCCGGTGGCGGCGCCCGGAAAAGGCGCGATCGCGGTCGGGTGGTTGTGCGTCTCGCACTTGATCACGGTATGGATCAGGCCTTCATGGCCGCGGTACACCCCGCCGCTCGCGGGGTGGAAGCGCCTGGCGTTGCGCCCTTCCAGGATCGCGGCGTTGTCCGAGTACGCCACCACCGTGCCCTGCGGGCTCGCGGCGTGCGTGTGGCGAATCATGGCGAAGAGCGTGTGCGGCTGGCGCACCCCGTCGATGATCCAGTCGGCGTTGAAGATCTTGTGCCGGCAGTGCTCGGAGTTCGCCTGTGCGAACATCGTCAGCTCCGCGTCGGTCGGATCGCGCCCCATTTCGCGGTAGGCGCGCTCGAGGTACTCGATCTCGTCCTCGCTCAAGGCGAGGCCAAGCGTGCGGTTCGCTTCCCTCAGGTCCGAAATTCTCATGGTTTGCAGCGGCCGGGGCGGGACGCGCTCGAAGAGCTTTTCCGCCTCGTCGAGCGAGCGCAGCACCGTCTGCGTCATGCGATCGTGCAGCGCGGCGGGAATCCCGGGGTGCGATGAATCGACGTGGAACAACACGCCGCGCTCGATGCGCCTGACGGACGCGAGCCCGCAGTTCCGGACGATGTCGGTGGCCTTCGACGACCAGGGCGAGATCGTGCCGAGGCGCGGCACCACGAGGTAGAGCTCGCCCCGGGCGGGCGGCGCGGGTGGAGAGCCATCGTCGAGCAGCCGTTCCAGTACGCGGCGTTCGGACGCCGGGAGCTCGGCTGCGGTGTCGACGAAGTAGCGGTACTCGGCCTGGAGCGAGCTCGTGCCGGGATCGGCTCTCTTCAGGTTTGACAGGAGCCTGACGAGGCGCGACTCCGACAAGGCGCGCGGACCGCGTAGCTGCAAGACGCGTTGCCCGGGCGTTTGCCCGGGGTGTTGCACAAGGCGTTGCACCTAGTTCCTGACCTGAGGCTCCTTCACCGTGCCGCCGAGGTTCAGCGTAGCGCGCAGGACTTGCGAGGCAACCCGCACGTCGGCGACGATGCGGCCCGAAAGCGCGCCGTTCTGCGCGATGTCGGCGCTCGCCCCGGCGTTGAGCTGGCCGGCGCCGAGGGTGATGTTGCGCAGCGCGACCGCGCCGCGGTCGTAGGTCGCCTGGCCGTTCATCTCGCTGAACTCGGTCCTGCCGGTCGCGAACTTGCCGCCGGTCTGGATCGCGCGCGTAAGGTCGATGCTGCCCAGCACGCCGCGCGTCACGGTGAAGCTGCCGTCGAGCCGGGCGTTCGAGGCGAGCTTGCCCGGGGCGCCGCGCATCTGGAACTTGCCGCTGCCCTCGGCCTTGCCGTCGGAGACGAGCGCCGGCGCGAACACCGCGGCATAGAGATTGCG
>DATADT010000573.1:0-1632 GCA_036258355.1 Burkholderiales bacterium | reverse complement strand
CCTCAGGTGGAACGATTTCGGGCGCGTGAAGGCCTCGAGGCCAAGACGCGACAGCGTGCAGCCGCGGCCGGAGTCCTTGACGCCCGTCCACGCGAGCGCGGGATCGAGGTAGTCGCAGCGGTTCATGAACCAGGTGCCGGTCTCGACGCGGTCGCCGACGCGCACCGCGGCGTCGGCGTCCTTCGTCCAGATCGAAGCGGTAAGGCCGTAGCGGCTGTCGTTCATCAGCGCGATCGCTTCCTCGTCGCCTTTTACGGGCTGGATACCGACCACCGGCCCGAAAGTTTCCTCCGCCATTACCGCCATGCCGTGGTCGACGTTCACCAGGACTTCGGGCGGCAGGTAAGGCGTTCCCGGCCGGTCTTTCATCTTGAGCAGCGGCTTCGCGCCTTTCCGTACCGCCTGGCGGACCTGCGCGCGCACGTTGTTCGCGGCTTCGGTGCGCACCAGCGGCCCGAGATTCGTTTCCTTCTCGAGCGGATTGCCGAGCCGGTACTGCCGGGCGAGCTCGACGAAAGCTTCGACGAAAGGCTTGAACACTCGCTTGTCGACATAAATGCGCTCGATGCCGCAACACGACTGACCGGAGTTGAAGAACGACCCGTCCACCAGGTTCTCCACCGCGAACGCGAGGTCGGCGTCGGCGCGCACGTAGCCCGGGTCCTTGCCGCCGAGCTCGAGGCCGATGCCGATGAAGCGTTTCGCGGCGGCCCGCTGCACCGCGTGCCCTCCGGGCACCGAGCCGGTGAACGCCACGAAAGCAATGCGCGGATCCGCAATCACGCGCGCAACCTGCGCATGATCGAGGTGCAGGAACTGGAACACGCCCGCGGGAAGGCCGGCGGCCTTGAAGGCCTCGGCATAGCGTTCGGCCACAAGCGGGGTTTGCGCCGCCATCTTGAGGACCACGCTGTTGCCCGCGAGGAGCGCCGGCACCACTGCGTTCACCGAAGTGAGCCAGGGATAGTTCCACGGCGCGACGACCAGAACCACCCCGAGCGGCTCGCGGCGGATGAACCGGCGGAAGCCCGCCTTTCCCGGGATGGAAATGTCCGCAAGCGCTTCTTCGGCGATGCTGCACATGTACAGCGCGCGCTCATGAAAGCCGAGCTTGAGCTCGCCCGGGCTCTGGCTGACCGGGCGGCCCATCTGCCAGCTCAACTCGGCGGCGAGCTCGTCGGCGCGCTCGACGCACCATTCCGCCACGCGGCGGCAGATCGCCGCGCGCTCGGCGACGGGCACGCTGCGCCAACGGCGCTGCGCTTCGACTGCGCGGGCGAGCGCCTGTTCTACTTGCTTGCCGGACGCGAGCGGGCGCTCCGCGTACACCGAGCCGTCGACCGGCGAAACGGTGCGCTGCACTTTCACGGGCTCGAATATAGCGGACGGCGCTCCACGAGGCGGGCGAGAGCATCCATGACAAGCGCGCAGGTTACGCCGAAAGGCAGGTAGCCCGCGTAGCCGAGCAGCGGCATTTCGAAAACGTGAAGGCGCTGGACGCGCGGAATGCTGTACTGCCATTTCGCCAGGCTCCAGTAGTTCCAGAATTCCCAGAGCAGGCCGCAGGCGAGCGCCGTCAGCGCCGGCTGAAGCAGCGGGCGCCAGTCGCCGCTCGCGAGCGGGGCGAGCAGG
>DATADT010000572.1:0-1760 GCA_036258355.1 Burkholderiales bacterium | reverse complement strand
GGCCTTCATGCGGGACTTGTCTATCCTTCCCTCGGAAAAGTATTTCAGGCTGTAGCTCACGCATCCCATGTAGAGCGACTCGGTGAGCAGCGGCTCGAGTCCCGTGCCGATGATGAACTCGGTCGAGCCGCCGCCGATGTCCAGCACGAGGCGCCGTGCGGGGCTCTCCGATCGTGAAGCGGGCATGGAATGCGCAACACCGAGGTAGATGAGGCGCGCCTCCTCGCGCCCCGAGATTACCTCGATCGGGAAGCCGAGCGTTGCGCGCGCCTCGCGCAGGAACTGAGGCGCGTTCTTCGCCACGCGCAACGCGTTGGTGCCGACCGCGCGCACCGCGGCTTTCGGGAAACCGCGCAGCCGCTCGCCGAACTTGGCGAGCGCTTCGAGCGCCGCGGCCTGCGTGGCGCGGTCGATGCGCTTCTCCGCGGTCAGGCCGGCGCCGAGCCGCACCACCTCGCGCACCGCGTCGAGCGGATAGATCTGCCCGTCGACCACGCGGCCGATCTCGAGGTGGAAGCTGTTCGACCCGAGGTCGACCGCGGCGAGCGTGTCGTGGCGCGCCATGCCGCGCAAGGTAGCAGAAGGGCGCTAGCCCCGCAGGGCCTGCTCGATCTCCTGCGCGCTCGCATGCCGCACGTCCTTGCCCATGGTGGCGTACACCACGTGCTCGCCGATGTTCTTGGCGTGGTCGCCGATGCGCTCGAGCGACTTGGCGACGAAAAGGATGTCGAGGCAGGCGGAAATCGCGCGCGGGTCCTCGACCATGAAGCCGGCGAGGCGCGCGAGAACCGCGCGGAACGCCTCGTTCACTTCCAGGTCGCGCCGCACGAGGGCCGCTGCGGCGTTGGGGTCGAGCGCTTCCAAGGCCTGGGTTGCCTGGTGCAGCATCTCGCGGACCAGCGCAGCCATGGGACGCAGCTCGACGACGCGCGACAGCACTGGCCGGCCAGTAGACGAGATGCTGCGCGCGTAGAGCGCGATCTTCTTGGCCTCGTCGCCCAC
Organism: Burkholderiales bacterium; assembly: GCA_036258355.1. Taxonomy (GTDB): domain Bacteria; phylum Pseudomonadota; class Gammaproteobacteria; order Burkholderiales; family SG8-39; genus SCGC-AG-212-J23. Next base: position 758 of record DATADT010000572.1, on the reverse strand, counting down.
CCGCTCCAGGTCGGTGGTGGCGCCGAGAAGCGACACTACGAGGCGCAAGTCGCGCGCCGCTGGGTGCCGCCGGGCGATGATCTGGCCGCTGAACTCGTCGATCGCGCGCTCCAGGCCGTTGACCTCGGCTTCGTGGCGCAGGATCTGCGCGATCAGCGTAGGCGACCCGGTCTGCAGGCTCTCCATCGCGTCGGCGAGCTGGTGCTCGACGCGCGCCGCCATCCGTCCGACCAGGTCGCGCGCCCGCCCGAGCGCTTGGTCGAAATCCTTGGACGTATGGTCTGGCACCGGAACCTCTAACAGTAGCGACCGTCCATTGCCGGAATATTTCCGCGCTGCTTCAGGGGATTGGCTGCGGTAACGAAACAGTCATCAAAAACGGCCGTCGGGGATGCACAATCTGCCGTTCGGGGGCGAAAAAAATGGAATCCGAAGGACTAGGCAAAGCGCTGGATCGCGCCATCGCGCCCATGTCAGCCGACGCTAAAATGGTAGTTTCGGTTCCTGCTCCTGCTTCCCCTGCCGGGCAGCCGATGAACCGCAAAGTCGCCCTCCCCGCCCAGTTCCTCAACCGCGAGCTCGGCCTCCTCGCATTCAACCGACGGGTGCTGGCGCAAGCAGCCGACGATACCGTGCCGCCGCTCGAGCGGCTGCGTTTCATCACCATCGTCTCGTCCAACCTGGACGAGTTCTTCGAGATCCGGGTCGCAGGCCTCAAGGAGCAGATCAAGCTCGGCCTGCCCGAGCCGGGACCCGAC
>DATADT010000571.1:0-2145 GCA_036258355.1 Burkholderiales bacterium | reverse complement strand
CCGGTGCGCGTCGGCATTCCGATCGCCGACCTTTGCGCCGGCATTTTCTGCGCGTATGGCATCGCGGTCGCGCTGATCGAGCGCGAGAAATCGGATAGGGGACAGTGGGTGAAGTCGTCGCTCCTGCAGGCGCAGCTATTCATGCTCGACTTCCAGGCAGCTCGCTGGCTGATGAAGGGCGAGGTGGCGAAGCAGGCGGGCAACAACCACCCGACCTCGATCCCGACCGGCGTCTACAAGACGCGCGACGGCTACATGAACCTCGCCGTTACCGGCACCAAGATCTGGAACCGCATGTGCCAGGCGATCGGCGAGGCCGCGCTCGGCGAGCATCCCGACTACGCCACGGGCGCGCTGCGCTCCAAGAACCGCGACAAGCTGCACGACGAGCTCGACCAGGTCTTCATGAAGCGCGATACCGCCGAGTGGATCGAGATCCTCAACAAGGCGGGCGTGCCCTGCGGGCCGATCTACTCGATCGACCAGGCGTTCGCCGACCCGCAGGTGAGGAGCCTGGGAATGGTGAAAAAAGTGGGCGAGGTGCCCTACCTCGGCCAGCCGGTCACGCTCTCGCGCACGCCGAGCACCGTGGTGTCGCATCCGCCGAAGCTCGGCGAGCACACCGCGGAGGTGCTGCACGAGCTCGGCTACGAAGATGAGAAGATCGACGAACTGCGCAAGAAAGGAATCGTCTGATGGCGAGCGACAAGATGCTCTCGAAAAAGGAGAACGGGGTCGGCTGGATGATCCTCAACAACCCCGAGCGCCACAACGCGATCTCGCTCGAGATGTGGGACGCCGCGCTCGAGATCATGCAGGACTTCCGCTCCGACTCTTCAGTGCGCGTCATGGTGCTGACCGGCGCCGGCGGCAAAGCCTTCGCCTCGGGCGCCGACATCTCGAAGTTCAAGGACGAGCGCCAGGAAGCCGCCGCGGTCGCGCACTACCAGGCGACCACCCAGAAGGCGTACGACGCCATCATAGGGATGCCGATTCCCACGATCGCCATGATCCGCGGCTACTGCATCGGCGGCGGCACCGCGGTCGCGGTGTGCTGCGATATCCGCATCTGCACCGAGAACGCCAAGTTCGGCGTGCCCGCGGCGAAGCTCGGCCTCGGCTACGGCATGAATCGCGCGCAGCCGCTCGTCGACCTGATCGGCCCGGCGTACGCCAAGGAAATGTTCTTCACCGGGCGGCAGTTCACCGCGCAGGAAGCCGAGAAGATGGGCCTCGTCAATCGGGTGGTGCCCGATGGGGAGCTCGAATCGGCGGTGAATGAGCTGGCAAGAACCATAGCGGAAAACGCGCCGCTCACCGTCAAGTGCGCCAAGCTCGTCGTGGGCGAGGTGCTGAAGGACGCCGACAAGCGCGACATCGCCGCCACCGAGCGTGCGGTCGAAGCCTGCTTCAAGAGCGCCGACTACAAGGAAGGCCAGGCCGCCTTCATGGAGAAGCGCAAGCCGAAATTCATCGGCGCCTAGGGAAACTCTGAGAAAGCGCTGAATGGTCGTCCCCGCCAAGGAACGTCACCCCCGAACGCTTCAGGAACGTCACCCCCGAATGCTTCAGTCGGGGGCGGATTTGCCAAGCATTACGGTGTGCACACGCTCGTGTACTTCGAGATGCACGCCGGCATGTACGAGGCGATTCAAAGGGAGAAGAGACTCAAGAAGTGGAACCGCGCGTGGAAGATCAGGCTGATCGAGGAGATGAAACCCGAGTGGAAAGACCTTTCTGGCGAGGCTTTCTAATTCTCTAAACTGGGTCCCCGCCTTCGCGGGGACGACTTCTTCAGACCTTCCCGAGCGAGTTTTTGCTGGTACTTGTAGATCTCGGTGTGATCCGCCTCGCGCGGCAGCTTTTTCTGCGCCGCGCGCCAGTGCTTCAGCGTTTCTTCCAGGAACGGAGTCTTGACCTTCAGCCCCCGCGCCAGCTCAGCGGCGATGCCCACGTCCTTCGTCATCAGCGCGAGCTTGAAGCCCGAGTTGAAAGCCCCGGTCAGGATATCCTGGGGAATCTTGCGCGCCGTCGAGCTGTTGCGCCCGGTCGACGCATTGATCGCATCGAGCATCGGCACCGGATCCAGGCCGAACGCCTGCGCGATCAGCAGCGCCTCGAATCCCGCCAGCGTGCCCGCCGCCC
>DATADT010000570.1:0-4437 GCA_036258355.1 Burkholderiales bacterium | reverse complement strand
CAGCGCCTCGGCGTCGGGAATCTGGTAGGCATCGTCGACGCGCGCGCCTTCGACGTTTTTCGTCACGCGGCCGAGGCCGATGCCCTCCGTCACGGAGCTTCCTTCGGCCTTCAGCTCTCCGCGCTTGAACCACGAGTACATCGCGGCGCCCATGGGGTCGGCGGCCACTACGCGGATCTGCTTGTTTCTTTCCTTGAGGAAGATGCTTACGCCTGCCAGGGTGCCGCCGGTGCCGATGGCGCACGTGAAGCCGTCGACGCGCCCATCCGTCTGCTCCCAGATTTCCGGGCCGGTGCTGCGGTAGTGCCCGTCGCGGTTGGCCGTGTTGTCACACTGGTTTGCCCAGAATGCGCCCATCTCATTCGCCAGGCGCTCCGACACGTGTACGTAGTTGTTCGGGTCCTTGTAGGGCACCGCCGGCACCTCGCGCAGCTCGGCGCCGCAGAGCCGCAGCATGTCCTTCTTCTCCTGGCTTTGCGTCTCCGGGATCACGATCACCGTGCGGTAGCCGCGCGCATTGCCGACCAGCGCAAGGCCGATGCCGGTGTTGCCCGCGGTGCCCTCGACGACCACGCCGCCGGGCTTGAGCACGCCGCGCTGCTCGGCATCGAGGATGATGTAGAGCGCCGCGCGGTCCTTCACCGAGCCGCCGGGGTTGAGAAACTCGGCCTTGCCAAGCACGTTGCAACCGGTCGCCTCGGAAGGTCCGCGCAAGCGGATGAGCGGGGTGTTACCGATCGAGCCGACGAAGCCGTCGCGGACGTTCATGTCGGACGATGCAGGTACCTGCCGCGCGGCGAGCCGAGCACGCTTCCGTTTTCGCAGATGAGCGCGCCGCGCAGGAAAGTGGCCTTCACTTTTCCGTGGAGCTCGATGCCCTCGAACGGCGTGTAGCCCTGGGTCGACTCCGAATCCCGTGCGCGGATCGTCCAGGTATGGCGCGGGTCGAGGAGAGCGAGGTCGGCGTCGAGCCCGGACGCGATGTCGCCCTTGGCGTTAAGCCCGAAGCGCTTCGCCGGGTTGAAGCTCGTGAGCCTCGCGATCGCGTTCAACGAGAGGCCGCGCCGCGTTCCTTCGGAGACCAGCGCCGCCAGCAGGTACTCGGTGCCACCGAAGCCCGACTTGGCGAGCCAGATGTTGCCGAGCGCGTGCTTTGCCGCCTTGGTCTCGTGCCGGCAGCACGCATGGTCGCTCACGACCCAGTCGACCTTGCCCTCCAGCAATTGTTCCCACAGAAACTCGACATCCTCTCGCGGCCGGATCGGCGGGTTCACCTTGGCGAGAACCCCGGCCTTGGAGCTCACGTCGAGCACCAGGTGGCCGATGGTCACCTCGCGGCGGAAATCGATGTGCGGAAACACGCGCGCCATCTGCAGCGCCGCCTCCAGCGCCTTCCTCGAGCTCAGATGCAGGAGGTTGATCGCCGGCAGCGCCGTCTCGTTGGCGAGGTAGGAGGCGATGAACACGGCGAGGCCTTCGGAATGCGGCGGCCGCGCCGCATGGTAGGCGGCGAGGCCCTCGAGCTTGGCGTCCGCCTCGACGAGCTTCGTGTACGCCGTCATGATTTCGGCCGTCTCGCAGTGCAGCGACAAGCTGATCTGCGCCGCCTTGCCGGGAAAGCGCTCGCGCGCGGCTTGCACGCCTCGCATCACGAATTCGAAATGCGCGAAATCGTAGCGCTCTTCCGGGCCGATCATGAGGAAATCGCGCTGGCTGTCGGAGCGGCCGTGCAGGCCGTGCGAGCCGTAGAACATGAAGATCTTGAAGGACGAAACGCCGTGCTTCTCGATCAAGGAAGGTATTTCCCGGACGTGCCCGGAATCCATGGGCGCAAGGTGGTAGCCGTAGTCGACATGGAACCTGCCGGACGAAACCCTGAGCACCTCGGGGAAGAAATCGCCGTACGGCCCGCCGCGGTTCAGGTAGTACTGTCCGGTGCGGAAGTAGTTCAGGCTGGAGGTGACGCCGCCCTGGGCTGCGGCGCGGCTCTCGCTCACCGCGTCCTCTTCGAGCGGCGAATAGATCCCGGTATGCATGTGGGCGTCGACGACGCCCGGGAACGCGAGCGAGCCTTTACCGTCGTAAACCGCCTTCGCTTCCGTGGCGGAAAGGCTCTTGCCGATGTGCGAGAACTTCTCGCCGGTGATCGCGATGTCCACATCCTCGACCGAGCTCGCGTTCGGCCGGACCACGCGCACGTTCTTGATCAGGAGGTCGTACGGCATTTCAGGCGCTTTTCCAGGTGCGGCAGCAAGCCGCCGTCGCGCACCATCTCCATGAGATGGGCGGGTATGGGCTTGAAAGGCAGTCTCTCGCCCGAGGTGAGGTCGAACACTTCGTTCGTCGCGTAGTCGATGCTCAGGCGATCGCCGTCACGGATTCGCTTTGCTCGGCTGCACACGAGCGCGGGCAGACCGAGGTTGAGCGCGTTGCGGTAGAACAGGCCCGCGAAGGACTCTGCGACGAGCGCCGCGACCCCGAGGTGCTTGAGCGCCGCGGGCGCCTGCTCACGCGAGGAGCCGCAGCCGAAATTGCGGCCGGCGACGACGAAGTCGCCCGGCCGGACGTTCTTGGGGAAATCGGAAGCCACCGCCTCGAGGCAGTGCCGGGCGATCTCGTCGATGCCGAACTTCATGTAGCGCCCGGGCGCGATCACATCGGTGTCGACGTTGTCGCTGAACACCCAGGATTTCATCGGAGGAACTCCCGCGGGTCGCACACGCGCCCGGCGACCGCGGTCGCGGCCACGGTGTACGGCGAGGCGAGATAGACCTGCGATGAGGCCGCGCCCATGCGGCCCTTGAAATTGCGCGCGGTGCTCGAGATCGCGACCATGTTCTCCGGGAGCAGGTGCTCGCCGTAGCCCGCGCAGATGCCGCACGCATTCGGCAGCAGCTCGGCGCCGGCGTCCACGAACGCTTTCAGCGTTCCTTCCGCTTCGGCGGTTTCCTGGTCACGAACGCTCGCCGGCGCGACGAGTAGCCGCATCTTCGATTTCCGCCCCCGGAGGATTCTCGATGCCATGCGAAGGTCCTCCAGCTTCGCCCCGGTACAGGCGCCGATATAGGCGAGCGTAGGCTGGACGTCGCGGAATTGATCCACCGGGCCGGCGTTTGCCGGCGAGTGGGGCGCGGCGACCTGCGGTGCGAGCTCCGAGGCGTCGAAGCGATGATGCTCGAGGACTGGCGCCTGCGGGTCGCTTTGCCAGGTTTCGACGTCCGCCTTCAGAAAATCCCGAGTGACCCCGTCGGAGGCAACAAGGCCGGTCTGCCCGCCGAGCTCCGCGGTCATGTTGCAGAGGGTCATGCGCTCCTGCATCGGCAGCCTGCGGATCGCGGCGCCGCGGTACTCAACCGCCTCGTACTGCCCGCCATCGAGGCCGAAGCGGCCGATGAGGAAGAGCATCATGTCCTTTGCCGACACGCCGGGCTCGAGCGCGCCGTCGAACTCCATGACGATGGTGTGCGGGACCTCGAGCCAGATCTCGCCGGTAACGAGCACCCCGAGCATCTCGGTCGCGCCCACCCCGAACACGTAAGCGGCGAAGGCGCCTCCGGTGGGCGAATGGCTGTCACCGCCCACGACGAACATTCCGGGGCGCAGGTGACCGCGCTCGGGCAGCACGACGTGGCAGATGCCCTGCGCGTCGTAGAAGTTCTCTATCCCGGCCTCGCGTACCCAGTCGCGCGCGATCCGGATGATCTTGCGGCTTTCGTCATCGTAGGCGGGGAGGTAGTGATCGGTGATCACCACGACTTTCGAGGGATCCCACACTTTCGCGCCGAGGCGCTCGAGCATCGGCTTTACGCGCCGCGGCCCGCCCGAGTCGTGCATCATCGCGAGGTCCACCTTGCAGGTGACGATCTCGCCGGGAGTGACCGAGCTGCGTCCCGCGGCGCGCGCGACCAGCTTCTCAGCGAGCGTTGCCGGCATTTCTCCTTCCTATCATCCTTGCTCGAGGAACTCCTTCAGCGCCTTCTCGGGCGGCTTCACGAAGTTGGAGCGGCGGCTGACGCGCCCTGCGCCGAGCTGGCGCAGCTTAATCGCCATCTCGGCGCTCTTCGCGAGCAACGTTATGCCGTTCACCACGGGCGCGCCTTCCATTTCCTTGCCGCCGAAGAGCATCATCGGCAGCCCGCCCGCCGGCACGATGACGTCCGCGCCGGCATCGAGCAGCACTTTGCATTCGCGCACCCAGAGCGGCTGCAATTTCCTTAGGGCATCTTCGCTGGCGAACGAATCGATGAAGTCCTTGACGGTGGCATCGACGGCGCGGACGCCGACCACGCGCTGCTGCAACCCGTAGCGGATCACCTGCTCCTCGTGCCAGGGGATGAAGACCGGGTTGATGGTGACGAGGCCGAGCTTGCGGCCGAGCGTGCAGGCATGGAAGAGCGTCGTCTCGCCGAGCCCGAGCACCGGGATGTCGACTACCGA
>DATADT010000569.1:0-3004 GCA_036258355.1 Burkholderiales bacterium | reverse complement strand
TATAGCGGTGGCCCTGGCGCAACGCGGGGATATAGTACTTGGAGACGTATTCGCCCAGCATGCGTGAGGCGTCGTAGCGCGGCAGGAGCGAGGCCATCGAGCGCTTGGCGATCTTCATCCAGCGCGGCGAGTAGCCGCCCTCGGTGCGGTCGTAGTAGAGGGGGATCACGCGGTCCTGCAGGATCTCGTAGAGCGTGCGTGACTCCTCGCGGTCGCGCCGGTGCGGGTCGAGCTCGGGGGAGGCCGGCTTGATCGCCCAGCCGTTCTCGCCGTCGTAGCCCTCGTCCCACCAGCCGTCGAGGATCGAGAGGTTGATGACACCGTTCATGCCGGCCTTCATTCCGGAAGTGCCGGAGGCTTCGAGCGGGTGCACCGGGTTGTTGAGCCAGACGTCGACACCAGACACAAGGCGTCGCGCGATATGCAGGTCGTAGCCTTCGACGAAAAGGATGCGGCCGGCGAACTCCTCCTGGCTCGAGAGGTGCACGAGCGTGCGGATCAGCTCCTGCGCGGGCTCGTCGGCCGGGTGCGCCTTGCCCGCGAACAGGAACAGCACCTGGCGCGAGCGGTCGGCGAGCAGGCGGCGCAGGTTGTCGAGATCGTTGAAGAGCAGCGTGGCGCGCTTGTAGGTGGCGAAGCGGCGTCCGAAGCCGACGGTGAGCACGTTCGGATTCGCCGGGTCGGCGTACTTGAGCAGCCGCCCGAGGTGCGACTCGCTGCCGTGGTTGCGCGCGTGTTGCAGCGACATGCGGTGGCGCACCATGTGGAACAGGCGCGCCTTGATGTCCTGACGCACGCTCCAGAAGATGTGGTCGGGAATGCCGCGGATCTTCTCCCAGATGCCGGGATGGCCGAGGCGGTGCATCCAGCCCACTCCGAGGAAGCGGTCGAGTACCTCGCTCCACTCCGGGGCGAGGAACGTGGCGACGTGGACGCCGTTGGTGACGTAGCCCACGGGGTTCTCGTCGGGCGGAATCTGCGGCCAGTAATCCTTGAGCAGCCGCGCCGAGACGCCGCCGTGGATGCGCGAGACGCCGTTGTGGTACCGCGAGCCGCGGATCGCGAGCGCGGTCATGTTGAAATCGCCGCCGGCGGGCGGGCGGCCGAGCGCGGCGACATTCGCGTCGCCGAAGCACGCTTTCAGGTAGGGCAAGACCGCGGCGTCGGGGAAATGGTCGTGCCCGGCGGGCACCGGCGTATGCGTGGTGAACACGGTGTTCGCAGCAACCGCCTCGACCGCCGCGTCGAGGCCGAGGCCCTCCTGCATGAGAACGCGCACGCGCTCAAGCACCAGGAACGCGGCGTGCCCCTCGTTGATGTGCCACACCGTGGGCTTGTGGCCGATCGCGGCGAGCGCCCGGACGCCGCCTACGCCGAGGACAAGCTCCTGCTCCAGGCGCGTGGCCCGGTCGCCGCCGTAGAGCCGATGAGCGATGTCGCGGTCGCGCTCGGCGTTCTCGGCGAGGTCGGTGTCGAGGAGGTACAGCGTGACGTGGCCGAGGCGCGCCTGCCACACCTTGACCAGCACGTTTCTTCCGGGAAACTGGATGTCGATCGTCAGGTCGGCGCCGTCGGCGCGGCGCACCGGCGCGATCGGCAGGTCGTCGAAGTCGTTGTCGTGGTAATCGGCGCGCTGGCGTCCGTCGGCGTCGACCGTCTGGGTGAAGTAGCCCTGGCGGTAAAGGAGCCCGACCGCGATGAACGGCAGCTGGAAGTCGCTCGCCGCCTTGCAATGGTCGCCGGCGAGGATGCCGAGGCCGCCGGAATACATCGGCAGGCTCTCGTGCACGCCGAACTCGGCGCAGAAATACGCCACCAGGTCCTCGGGCCGGAAGCCCCCCGAGTTCTGCTTGAACGGCGGCTCGGCGTGATAGGCATCGAACGCGGCGAGCACGCGGGTCAGGCTGTCGAGGAAAGCGGGGTCGGCGGTAGCGTCGGTCAGGCGCTGCTCGTCGATGCGCTTGAGCATCGCCTTGGGCGTGTGCCCGACCGCGTCCCAGAGCGCGGGGTTCAGCCTCGCGAAGAGCGACCGCGTCGGGCGGTTCCAGCTGTACCAGAGGTTGTTCGCGAGCTCCTCGAGCCGCTCGAGGCGCTTCGGAATGCGAGGATTGACCTCGAGTGAATAGCTGGTGGGAGGCTGCACGGAGCCGGGTAGTCTACCGAATCAATGTCCCGCCGGCGCGCTAGGCGACGGAGCCCGAACCCGTTCGCGCTCCGTTGCCGAGTTTGTCACCCACCACCGCTCCGCCTCGCGCTGCGTCCAGCGGTGCTCGAGCGCGAGCGCATCGAACGCCTCGACCAGGTCGGCAATGCGCTGCGGGCGGTCCTCACGCCGCTTCTCGACGCAGGAGAGCACGAGGAGATCGAGCTCGACCGGGATCGGCTGCGGCGCCACGGTCGAGGCACGCGGCGCCTCTTCGTTCAGGATCTTGCTCGTAAGCTGCAGATCGTCCGCGCTTTCGAAGAGTTTGCGGCCGGTGAGCATCAGGAACGCGACCGCGCCGAGCGCGTAAATGTCGACGCGCGCGTCGACGTCGGCGGGATTGCGCAGCCGCTCGGGCGCCATGTAGAGCGGCGTGCCGAGGATGCGCAGGCTTCGCGTGAGGTCGCGGCTGTGCTTCCCGGCGACGTGCTTCACCAGCCCGAAGTCGAGGATCTTGACGTGGTCGTAGACGCCGCCGTAGCGGCACACCATGAGGTTTTCGGGCTTGATGTCCCGGTGCACCACGCCCTTCGCGTGCGCCTCGGCGAGGGCCGCGCACACCTGCCGCAGGATGTGGATCGTCCGCGCCACCGGGATGGGATTTTGCCTCGACAAGACTTCGGAAACCGTCAGGCCGTCGAGGTACTCCATCGCGTAGTAGAACAGACCGTCGCGCGTGCGACCGAAGTCGAAGATCTCGACCGTGTTCGGGTGCGAGAGGCTGGAAGCCATCTGCACCTCGCGCTCGAAGCGCGCGATCATCTCGTCGGTGGCCCGCGCCGGTTTGAGGAGCTTCACCGC
>DATADT010000568.1:0-4506 GCA_036258355.1 Burkholderiales bacterium | reverse complement strand
CCGCTCGTGAGCGCCTTGGCAACCGCCTGGTCGTCCACCACGCCCTCGCGGGAGAAATTGAGCAGCACCGCCCCGGCGCGGAAGTGCTCCAGCATGCGAGTGTTTACGAGGTGGCGCGTCTTGTCGGCGAGCGGAACGTGCAGCGTGACGAAATGGCTCCCGCGCACGAGCTCCTCGATCGACGCTGCGCGCCGCACCTGCGAAGGCAGGCTCCAGGCCGCCTCGACCGTGATGTGCGGGTCGTAGCCGTGAACGTTCATGCCGAGGCGGATCGCCGCGTCGGCCACGAGGCTGCCTACCTTGCCCAGGCCGATGACGCCCAGGGTGTGGCCTGGCAGCTCGACGCCGGCGAACTGCGCCTTTCCGCCTTCGACGCGCTTTTCCAGATCTTCCTGCGGAAGGCTTCTGGTGAACTCGAGAGCCGCAGCGAGATTGCGCGCCGCGATCAGCATGCCGGCGAGAACCAGCTCCTTCACCGCATTGGCGTTCGCGCCCGGCGCGTTGAACACCGGCACGCCGCGCTTCGAGAGCGCACCGACGGGGATGTTATTGGTGCCGGCGCCGGCGCGGCCAACCGCGCGCAGCGACGGGCCGAACTCGAACTTGTGCAGGTCCTGCGAGCGCACGAGGATCGCTTGCGGGTCCTTCGACTCCTTCACCACCGCGTACCGGTCCGCCGGGAAGCGCTTGAGGCCCACCTGAGCGATCTGGTTGATCACCAGGATCTCGCACTTCTTGGCGCGAGCCTTAACCATTTTTCTGTTCGAACTCGCGCATGTACCCGACAAGACGCTGCACGCCCTCCAGGGGCATGGCGTTGTAGATCGAAGCACGCATTCCGCCGACGGAGCGGTGGCCTTTGAGCTGAATCAGCCCGCGCTCGGCCGCGCCCTTCAGAAAAGCCTCGTCCAACGACTTGTCGCTGAGGGTGAAGGGCACATTCATCCGCGAGCGGTCTTCCTTCGCGACGGGATTCCTGAAGAATGCGCTCTGATCGAGGAAGTCGTAGAGCAGCTTCGCCTTTTGGATGTTCCGCTTTTCGATCTCGGCCACGCCGCCGAGCTGCTTCAGCCACTTGAAGACCAGTCCGGCGATATACAGCGAATAGGTCGCCGGCGTGTTGAGCATGGAATCGGCGTCGGCCTGGAGCTTGTAGTCCATGACGCTCGGCGTACCCTTGGCCGCCTGGCCGATCAGGTCGTCGCGCACGATGACGATCGTGAGCCCGGCGGGGCCCGCGTTCTTCTGTGCCCCGGCGTAGATCAAGCCGAACTTCGATACGTCGATCGGCCGCGACAGGAAGTGCGACGAGGCGTCGGCGACAAGAGGAATTTCTTTTTCCACCGCGGGAACGCAGTGGTACTCGACCCCGCCGATCGTCTCGTTCGAGCAGTAGTGCAGATACGCCGCATCTTTCCGGAGAGAAAACTTCTTCGGGGCGTAGGTAAAGTTGCGGTCTTCGGAGCTCGCCGCGATGGCGACGTCGCAGTAGTTCTTCGCCTCCTTCACCGCCTTCTTCGACCATTCGCCGGTCACGGCGTAGTCGGCCTTGCTCTTGCCGCGCAGCAGATTCATCGGTACCTGCGCGAATTGGAGCGTAGCGCCGCCCTGCAGGAACAGCACCTTGTAGGTCGCCGGGATGGCGAGCAGCGCGCGCAGGTCGGCTTCGGCCTCGGCCGCGATCGAAACGAACTCCGGTCCGCGGTGGCTCATCTCCATCACAGACATGCCGCTCGCGTGCCAGTCGAGCATCTCGTCGCCCGCGCGAGCGAGGACCTCCGCGGGGAGCATCGCGGGCCCCGCGCTGAAATTGAATATGCGGGACAAAGGTTAGATGCCCAAAGTCAAAAGCGAACCACGTACTTCAGTGGACGGTGGGTGGGGGAGCATCCGGGGGCGCCATCTGCTCGCCGCCATCTCCATTGCCGGTGTCCCCCTCATTTCCCCCATTACCGCCGTTGCCGTTGCCCAGGTCGCGCTCCTCGATGCGCTCCATGCCGGCGAGCTTCTCGCCCGCGTCGAGCGAGATCAGGGTGACGCCCTGGGTCGAGCGGCCCATCTCTCGGATCTGCGACACCGCGGTGCGGATCAGCACGCCGCCGGTGGAGATCAGCATGACCTCGTCGTGCTCGTCCACCAGCACCGCGCCGATCAGCGCGCCGTTTCGCTCGGATACCTGGATCGCGATCACGCCCTGGCCGCCGCGCCCGTGGCGCGGGTAGTCGCCGATCGCGGTGCGCTTACCGTAGCCGTTCTGGGTAGCCGTGAGCACCGAGCGCGAGTCGTCTTTGGCGGCGAGCATGCACACCACACGCTGCCCTTCGCCGAGCCGCATGCCGCGGACGCCAGTCGCCTGCCGGCCCATTGGCCGTACGTCGCTTTCGGGGAAGCGCACCGCCTTGCCCTCGGAGGAGAAGAGCATCACATCGTAGCCGCCGTCGGTCAGCACGCAGCCCACCAGATAGTCGCCTTCGTCCAGCCCGACGGCGATGATGCCGCTCGGCCGCGGGCGCGAGAACTCCGCAAGCGGAGTCTTCTTCACCGTGCCGTGCGCGGTCGCCATGAAAACGTAGTGGTTCTCGTCGAACTCCTTCACTGGCACGACCGCGGTGATCTTCTCGCCCTCCTCGAGCGGGAACATGTTGACGATCGGCTTGCCGCGGCTCGAGCGGCTGCCGACCGGGACCTCGTAGACCTTGAGCCAATAGAGGCGGCCGCGGTTCGAGAAGCACAGCAGGTAATCGTGCGAGTGCGCCACGAACAGGCGCTCGATAAAGTCGTCCTCCTTCATCGTGGTCGCCATGCGGCCGCGCCCGCCGCGGCGCTGCGCCCGGTAGTCCGTGAGCGGCTGCGACTTGACGTAGCCGCCGTGCGAGAAGGTCACCACCATGTCCTGCGGTGCGATCAGATCCTCGATCGAGATGTCCTCGGCGACGGTGACGATCTCGCTCTTGCGCTTGTCGGCGAAGTCGGCCTTCAGCTTGCGCAGCTCCTCGTCGATGATCTTAATGATGCGTGCGGGCTTCGCCAGGATGTCGAGCAGTTCGGTGATCGCGGCGATCACGTCACGGTACTCGGCGCGGATCTTGTCCTGCTCGAGCGCGGTCAGGCGCTGCAGCCGCAGGTCAAGGATCGCCTGAGCCTGCTCTTCGGACAGGTGGTAGCCGTCTTGCTTCAGGCCGTAGACATCTGCCAGGCCTTCTGGACGGAACTGCGCCGCAGAAAGATTGCCGGCAAGACTTTTCACCAGCTCCGAAGCCCAGCCGCGGCCCATGAGTCCGCGCTTCGCCTCTGCCGGGCTCGGCGCCTTCTTGATGAGCTCGATCACCTCGTCGACATTGGACAGCGCGACCGCGAGGCCCTCCAGCACGTGGCCTCGGGAGCGCGCCTGGCGCAGCTCGTACACCGTGCGCCGCGTGACAACTTCGCGGCGATGCGCGATGAAGGCCTCGAGCAGTTCCTTCAGATTCAGTAGGCGCGGCTGGCCCTCGACCAGCGCCACCATGTTCATGTGGAACGTGTCCTGGAGCTGGGTCGTCTTGTAGAGGTTGTTGAGCACCACCTCCGGCCGTTCTCCCCGCTTGAGCTCCAGCACTGCGCGCATGCCCGACTTGTCGGACTCATCGCGGATGTCGGAAATGCCCTCGAGGCGCTTCTCGTTCACCATCTCGGCAATCTTCTCGAGCAGCACGCGCTTATTCACCTGGTAGGGCAGCTCGTCGATGATGATCGCCTGGCGCTCGCCCTTGCCGATGTCCTCGAAGTGGGTGCGCGCGCGCATCACCGCGCGCCCGCGGCCGGTGCGGTACGCCTCGTGCAGGCCGGCGAGGCCGTAGATGATTGCCGACGTGGGGAAATCCGGCGCGGGCATGAGCTTGATCAGCTCCTCGACCGCGCAGTGCGGCTGCGCGAGCAGATGCAGGCACGCGTCGACCACCTCGCCCAGGTTGTGCGGCGGAATGTTGGTCGCCATGCCGACCGCGATGCCCGACGAGCCGTTCACCAGGAGGTTGGGAACGCGGGTCGGCAGCACCGCGGGCTCGAGCTCCTTGCCGTCGTAATTCGGGGTGAAGTCGACGGTTTCGGCCCCGATGTCCGCGAGCAGCTCGGCCGAGATCTTCTCCAGCCGGCACTCGGTATAGCGGTAGGCGGCGGCCGCGTCGCCGTCGACCGAGCCGAAATTGCCCTGGCCGTCGATCAGCGCGTAGCGCATCGAGAAGTCCTGCGCCATGCGCACCAGCGCCTCGTACGTGGCCGAGTCGCCGTGGGGGTGGTACTTGCCGAGCACGTCGCCGACGATACGCGCGCACTTCACGTAGGGCCGGTTCCAGACGTTGTTCGCCTCGTGCATCGCGTAGAGCACGCGCCGGTGGACCGGTTTGAGGCCGTCGCGCACGTCCGGGAGAGCCCGCCCGACGATCACGCTCATGGCGTAATCGAGGTAGGAGCGCCGCATCTCCTCTTCGAGCGAGATGGGCAGCGTTTCTTTGGCGAATTGCTCCATCG
>DATADT010000567.1:0-5574 GCA_036258355.1 Burkholderiales bacterium | reverse complement strand
CCCTTATAGGGGACGTGCACGATGTCGATGTTCGCCATGCGCCTGAGAAGTTCGCCGGAAAGATGCCCGGCGCCGCCGATGCCGGAAGAGGCATAAGTGATCGCGGCGGGCTTCGACTTGGCGAGCTTTACGAAATCGGCGACCGAATTCACCGGCAGCGCCGGCTGCACCACGAGCACGTTGGCGAACTCGGCGGCCATGCTGATCGGCACGAGGTCCTTCAGCGGGTCGTACGGCGTCTTGAGGATATGCGGGTTCACCGCAAGCGCGCCGACGTTGGCGAGCACGATGGTGTAGCCGTCGGGCGCGGCCTTCGCCACGTGGTCCACGGCGATATTGCCGCCCGCCCCGGCGCGGTTCTCGACCACGATCTGCTGGCCGAGCTGCTCGCCGAGAACCGGCTGCAGGATGCGCGCCGTCGTGTCGGTGCCGCCTCCGGGCTCGAAGCCCACGACGATGGTGACCGGCTTGTTGGGGTATTGCGCGAACGCCGACGACGCGGCGAGCGCGAGCACGCCAATGATGGTCCTCTTCATCAAACGATTCCTCCTTGTCTGAGTTTCGCGATCTCCGCCGCGTTGTAGTTGAGCTCTTTCAGAATCTCGTCGGTATGCTCGCCCACCTCGGGCGTCGGCGCCACCACCTTCCCCGGCGTGCGCGACAGCCGCGCCGGCTGCGCGAGCACCTTGAAACGCCCGAGCTTCGCGTGCTCGACCTCGGTGGCGACGCCGAGGTGCTCGACCTGCGGATCGGAGAACACCTGGCCGACGTTGTAGATCGGCCCGCACGGCACGCTCGCGGTGTTGAGGGTCTCGATCCACTCGGCGCTGGTTTTCTTCTGCAAGGCTTCATCGATCGCTGCGTTGAGCTGCTTTCGATTCTCGGCCCTCTTCTGCAGCCCCTTGAACCGCGGGTCCTCCAGCATGTCCTCGCGTCCGATCGCCTTGCACAGCCGCGCCCACATGCCTTCGCCCGAGGCGGCAACGTTGATGTAGCCGTCCCTGGTGCGGTAGGCCGAGGTCGGCATGCTCGTCGGGTGGTCGTTGCCCACCTGGGGCGGCACCTCGCCCTTCATGAGATAGCGCGCCGCCTGGAAGTCGAGCAGCGCAACTCCCGCCTGCAGGAGCGAGCTCTGCACCCATTGCCCCTTGCCCGAGGTCTCGCGCTCGAGAAGCGCGGTCATCACGCCGAGCGCAGCGAACAGTCCCGCCGCGAGGTCGGCGATCGCGGCGCCGGT
This sequence comes from Burkholderiales bacterium, assembly GCA_036258355.1. Taxonomy (GTDB): domain Bacteria; phylum Pseudomonadota; class Gammaproteobacteria; order Burkholderiales; family SG8-39; genus SCGC-AG-212-J23. The sequence continues at coordinate 4,337 of DATADT010000567.1, read as the reverse complement.
GCGCACCGGGCCCTGACCGGGAAGGCCAGTGACCGACATAAGCCCGCTCATGCCCTGCGCGATCTGGTCGAAGCCCGGGCGGTCGCGATACGGCCCGTCTTGGCCGAAGCCGGAAATGCTTGCGAGGATGATCCGTGGATTTATCTTGGACAAAGACTCATAGTCGATTCCGAGCCGGTACTTGACGTCGGGGCGGTAATTTTCCACAACTACGTCGGCCGTCTTCACCAGGCGCTCGAGCACCTCGCGCGCCTGCGGCAGCTTGAGGTTGAGCGTCATCGAGCGCTTGTTGCGGTGCAAGTTCTGCATGTCGGGGCCATGGCGCGGCCCGCCCATGCCTTCATTCGGGTCCACGCCCGGCGGCGACTCGACCTTGATCACGTCGGCGCCGAAGTCGGCGAACTGGCGCACGCACGTCGGTCCCGCCCTGACGCGCGAAAAGTCTAGAATCCGCAGGCGCGAGAGCGCCGTGGACGCGGCAATTTTTGGCATATGACTATTCTAGCCGCCCGCGTGTAGCGTTTTCTCAAGGGAGGATGACGATGAAGAAGCTGATAGCGAAACTGGTTCTCGCCGGCGCGGCGCTCGCGCTCTCGGCGTGTTCGTCGCTGCCTGACTGGATGCCGGGCAGCGGCGCGATCAAGGTGACCCTGTCGGGCGCCGAGGAAGTACCGCTGCTCAACGTCCCGGGCTCGGGGTCGGGCAGCTTCCGCGTCGCCGACGACGGCATGATTACCGGCAGCGTGACCACGAAGGATGTGCAGGGCTCCATGGCGCACATCCACCGCGGCACCAAGGGCACCAACGGGCCGGTGATCATTCCGCTGGACAAGAAAGGCGACACCTACAGCGTCCCTGCCGGGCGCAAGCTTACGGCGGCGCAGATCGACGATCTGAAGAAGGGCAACCTCTACGTCAACGTGCACACCGCCCGCAATAAAGGCGGCGAGGTGCGCGGCCAGCTGCAGCCCTGAGCACGAAATACATAGCGCTCTTCGCCTGCGCCCTGGCGGCGCAGGCGGCTTTGGCGCAGTTTCCCGAGCGGCCGCTGCGCCTCATCGTGCCGCAGGCCGCGGGCAGCGCCACGGACAACGTCGCACGCATCATGGCGCCCGCGCTTGCGAAGGAGCTCGGGCAGTCGGTGGTCGTGGACAACCGCCCCGGCGGCGCGCTCACCATCGGCATCGACGCGGTCGCGAAAGCCGCGCCCGACGGTTACACGCTCGGCCAGGGGCCGGTAGGCGCGCTCGCCATCACGCGCCACATGGTGGCGAAGCTCCCTTACGACATCGAGCGCGACCTGCAGCCGGTCGCGCTTGTCACCACGGGCTACATGCTCCTCGCCGTTTCGCCGAAGACCGACTTCCATACGGTCAAGGACCTGATCGAGTTCGCGAAGAAGAACCCGGGGAAGCTCTCCAACGCCTCTTCGAGCAACGGCTCGCCGGGCCACGTGAGCGGCGAGCTCTTCAAGCACATGACCGGCACCGACATCGTGCACATTCCTTATAAGGGCGGCGCGCCGGCGATCGCCGACCTGATCGCGGGCAATGTGCAGCTCATGTTCGAGAGTACCAATTCCATCGCGCCGCACGTGCGGGCAGGCCGCGTGCGCGCGTTGGCCGTCACTGGCGAGCGACGCTCTGCGAGCCTGCCCGACGTGCCGACGCTCATCGAAGCCGGCGTGCCCGGCTACGAAGTCAACGTATGGAGCGGGATCATTACCACCGCCGGCGTGCCGCGCCCGGTGCTCGACAAGCTGAACGGCGCGGTGAACCGCGCGCTCGAGCAGCCCGACACCAAGGAGCGGCTGGCGCAGCTTGGCAGCGAAGGCGGCGGCGGCACGCCGGAGGCGTTCGCCGAATTGATCCGCCGCGACTCGGCAAAGTGGGCCGAGGTCGTGCGCCGCTCCGGCGCGAAGATCGACTAGCGCCGGAATGCCGGGTCGGCCGGGGCTGTTAGCCCCCGGCAAAGGAGGAGGTCCAATGAAACGCCTGGCGCTTCTTATCCTGGTGTCCTTTTCCTCGTTGGCGATTGCGCAAGCCCCTACGCGCGTGAGGGGCACGATTACTGCTCTCGACGGCGACGTCCTGTCGGTCAAGTCACGCGCCGGCCAGGACGTCAAGATCCACCTCATCTCCGACGCGCAGGTGGTCACCACCAAGAAGGCGACCATGGCCGACTTCAACCCGGGGAGCTACGTCGGCGTGACGTCGGTAAAAGGGCCTGACGGGCGCCTCGTCGCGAAACGGGTACATGCCCTCGGGCCGCAGGTGCCGGCGGGTCACATGCCCTGGGACTCGATGCCGGACTCCCTCATGACGAACGCCACCATGGAGAACAGCGCGCAGGTGAGCGGCGGCAGCGAGCTCACGCTCAAGTACAAGGACGGGGAGCAGAAAATCCTCGTCACGCCGGAGACCGAGTTCTTCAACTTCGTGCCCGGCAGCCGCGCCGATCTCAAGCCCGGGGAGACTATCTTCACGGGCGCGCGCAACGAGGGCGGCAAGCTCGTCGCGCAGCGCATCTCGGTCAGCAAGGATGGCGTCAATCCCCCTCAGTAGGCTGTTTCTGCTAGGGGCGGTTCTCGCCCTCTCCAGCACCGCCCTTCACGCGCAAACCCGTGTGCGCGGAACGATCAGCGCGTTCGACGGCACGACCCTCACCGTGGACAGCAAGACGCAGGTGCTCCTTGGCGAAAAGACCGAGATCGTTTTCACGCAACCCATCGCGCTTACCGACATCAAGCCGGGCGACTTTCTCGGAATCACGTCGGTGAAACATCCCGATGGGAGGCTCGTCGCGTACGAAGTGCGCCGCTTCCCGAAGCCGCTGAATCCCGGCCACCGCCCGTTCGATGGGCGCGTCGACCAGACGATGACGAACGCCAGCGTGGATGCGGTGGTGCAGTCAGCGAGCGGCCGCGAGCTGACGATGACCTACGCGGGCGGCGCCCAGAAGATCGAGGTTCCGGAAAACGCTTCCATCTCGACGCTCGTTCCGGGCGGCGCCACCGAGCTCGTGCCCGGCGCGCCGGTCAACTTGACCCATGACACGAACCGCGTGGCGCTTCGCATCCAGGTCGGCCCACCGAAGAAATAGGTTTCTTGCAGTGAACCTGAACTGGAGGTTCTATGAAGCTGAAGACAACACTCGCTTTGAGCATTTTTTCCCTCGCGGCCGCCCAGCCCGCTCTTGCCGACGACGACCACGGTTTGAAGGCCCATCTCGTGGGCTTCAAGGAGGTACCTTCGGTCTCTACCGGCGCGAGCGCCGAGTTCAAGGCGCTAGTCAATAGTAATGAGACTGCGATCGACTGGGAGCTGAGCTACAGGGACCTCGAGGCGCCCGTGACGCAAGCGCACATTCATTTCGCGCAGCGCGGTGTGAACGGCGGCATCACTGTCTTTCTGTGCACAAACCTCGGTAACGGGCCTGCCGGAATCCAGGCTTGCCCGGCGTCTCCCGCCACGATTACCGGGACGATCATGGCCGCCGACGTCAGCCCGGCCATTCCGGCGACGGAGATGGCGCGCACCCAGGGAATCAATACCGGCGAGTTCGATGAGCTGCTGCGCGCGATACGCGCCCGCGCCACCTACGCCAACGTTCACTCGACGAACTGGCCGGCTGGCGAGGTCCGCGGCCAGATCCGGCCCGGCGGGCAACACGACCAGGACTGATCTGCCGCCGCCGCGCTGCCACCCTTCCCTGCAGCGCGGCGCTTTTTCTAACCCCCAGCTTTCGCGGCGTTCCGGCCGGCGATGCACCCGAACACCGAGCCGTTGGTGAGCCCGGAGCCGCCGGGATAGTTGAACCAGAAGATTCCGCCCACCAGCTCACCGGCGGCGTAGAGGCCGGGGATCGGCTCGCCGTCGGTATTGAGCACCTGGGCGTCGGTGTTGATCTTCAAGCCGCCGAAGGTGAACGTGATGCCGCAGGTGACGGCGTAAGCCTCGAACGGCGGGGTATCAATAGTGTTCGCCCAGTTCGATTTGTTGATTCTCAGATTTTCCGTCCGCTTTCCGTCCTTGACGTTCGGGTTGAACGGGATATCGGTACGCACGGCCTTGTTGTACGCCTGGATCTCCGCCAGCGCGTTCTCGGCGTTGGTGTCTTCCAGGTTCCTGAGCAACTCTTCCAAGGTGGAACCCACCCGCTTCGTCACCTGCCTGATCCGGTACTCGTCGCGCAGTTGCGCCTTCGCCTTGGCGTCGAAGATCTGCCACGCGAACTGCTGCGGCTGGCCGAGGATCACGCGCCCGTACTTGGCGTAGGTGTAGTTGCGGAAGTCCGCGCCTTCGTCGACGAAGCGCCGGCCCTCGGCGTTGATGTAG
>DATADT010000566.1:0-3053 GCA_036258355.1 Burkholderiales bacterium | reverse complement strand
CCAGGCCGAGCGGCTGCGCGAAGCGGGGCTCGACTACTACAACCACAACCTGGACACCTCGCCGCAGTTCTACGGCAAGATCATCAGCACGCGCACTTACCGCGACCGGCTGGAGACGCTCGAGCGCGTGCGCGCCGCCGGCATCCGGGTATGCTGCGGCGGCATCGTGGGCATGGGGGAATTGCGCGAGGACCGCGCCGCGCTTATCGCGCAGCTCGCGAGCCTTGAACCGCATCCCGAGAGTGTTCCAATCAATTCGCTTGTTGCGGTGGAAGGGACGCCTCTCGCGCACGTGAAAAAAATCGATCCGCTCGAATTCGTGCGCACCATAGCGGTGGCGCGCATCTGCATGCCCAAGGCCTGGGTGCGGCTCTCCGCCGGGCGCGAAAGCATGCCCGAGGCGGTGCAGGCGCTGTGCTTCCTCGCCGGAGCGAACTCCGTGTTCTATGGGGAGAGGCTCCTCACGACCCCGAACCCGGAAACCCTCAAGGACCGCGCGCTCTTCGAGCGCCTGGGCCTGAGACCCACCGCCTAACCCAGGAGTGTCTCTCGCATGAGCGACGTCGCTCACTACGCTGTCCGCGACGCGATCGCGGTCATCACCATGAACAATCCTCCGGTCAACGGGCTCGGCAACGCGCTGCGTGCCGCCCTGATGAACTACCTCAAGAACGCCGAGGCCGACCCTTCGGTCAAGGGCGCGGTCATCATCGGCTCGGCGAAAGCCTTCTCCGGCGGCGCCGACATCCGCGAGTTCGGCAAGCCGCGCGAGAAGCCCGACCTCTTCGAGGTGAACGACCGGCAGGACGCGATGACCAAGCCGCTCGTCGCGGCGATCGGCGGCTTCGCCCTCGGCGGCGGGCTCGAGCTCGCGCTCGGCTGCCACTACCGCGTCGCGCTCCCCCGCGCGCAATTGGGCCTGCCCGAGGTGAAGCTCGGCATCCTTCCCGGCTCGGGCGGCACGCAGCGCCTGCCGCGCGTGATCCCGATGGCCGAAGCAGTTCGCATGATGACCACCGGGGTCACCATTCCCGCCGAGAAGGCGAAGGAGCTGGGCCTCGTGGACGAGATCGTCGCCGGGGATCTCCTGGAGGGGGCGTTGCAGTTCACCAAGAGACTGCTCGCCAGCGGAAAGGGCCCGAGACGAGTCAGAGATATGAAAGCGAAGGTCGATGGCGACGTGAAGGGGTTCTTCGCCAAGGTGCGCGAGCAAGTAGCGAAGGAGTCACGCGGCTACCCGGCGCCGCTCGAGATCGTCGCGTGCGCCGAGGCCGCGGCGACGCTGCCGTTCGACGAAGGCCGCAAGGTCGAGCGCGAGGGCTTCAACCGCCTGGTCGCCACCCCGGAATCGAAGGCGCTGCGCCACATGTTCTTCGCCGAGCGCCAGACCACCAAGATCCCGGACGTTCCCGAGGACACGCAGGTGCGGCCGATCAACAAGGCCGCGGTCATCGGGGCGGGCACCATGGGCGGCGGCATCGCGATGTGCTTCGCCAACGCCGGCATTCCGGTCGCCGTGATCGAGACGACCCAGGAGGCTCTCGACAAAGGCGTCGCGAAAATGAAAGCCAATTACGCGGCGACGGTCTCGAAAGGCCGCATGGCGCAGTCCGACATGGACAAGCGCATGGGCCTCATCCACGGGACGACCAGCCTCGGCAAAGCCGCCGACGCCGACATCGTGATCGAGGCGGTGTTCGAGCGCATGGACGTGAAGCAGGATCTTTTCAAGAAGCTCGACGCCCTCGTGAAGCAGGGCGCGATCCTGGCGACCAACACCTCGACGCTCGACGTCGACCGCATCGCAGCGGCGACCACGCGCCCTCAGGACGTAATCGGCACGCACTTCTTCTCGCCGGCGAACGTGATGCGGCTGCTCGAGGTGGTGCGCGGAAAGAACACCGCGAAGGACGTACTCGCCACCACGATGAAGCTCGGAAGGACGCTGAGAAAGCTGCCGGTGGTGTCCGGCGTGTGCGACGGCTTCATCGGCAACCGCATGCTCGAGAAGTACGGGCAGCAGAGCCTGTTCCTCCTCGAAGAGGGCGCGACCCCGGCGCAGGTCGACGGCGCGCTCTCGCGCTGGGGCATGGCGATGGGCCCGTTCACGATGTACGACATGGCGGGCAACGACATCGGCTGGGAGATCCGCAAGCGGCGCGCGAAAGAGCGGCCCGAGATGGCGTACTCCAAGTTCGCCGACCGCATCTGCGAGATGGGCTGGTTCGGTCAGAAGACCGGCCGCGGGTGGTACCGCTACGAGAAAGGCAGCCGCAAGCCGATACCCGATCCCGAAGTCGAAGAAATGCTCGCGCAATACCGAAAAGAGCTGAACCTTTCTCCCAGAAAAATCTCCGATGAGGAGATCGTCGAGCGCTGCATCTTCGCGCTGGCGAACGAGGGTGCACGCATCCTCGAAGAGGGCATCGCGCTGCGCGCCTCCGACATCGACATGGTTTACCTCACCGGCTACGGCTTCCCGCCCTACCGCGGCGGCCCGATGTTCTACACCGACCAGGTCGGGCTGGAGAAGGTCTTGTCTTCAATACGGAAATTCCAGGCCGGCTACCAGGGCCGGCAGTGGCAGGCCGCACCCCTGCTCGAGAAGCTCGCGAAGGAGGGGAAACGCTTCAATCAATGAAAATCGGGTTGGCGTTGTTGCTGTTGCCGCTCGTGGCCTACGGCCAGCTCCGGGACAGCGAGACGGTGATCCTTCGGGCCGATGACCAATCCATCTACGCGCGCCTTTTCAAACCGAAGCCCGAAGTGTCCAAAGCGGGCCGGCACCCGGCCATGGTGCTCGTCCACGGCTTCGACGGGGTGAGCGAGGCGCGCGAAGGGTTCTGGGCGCGCGAGCTCGCGAAGCTCGGCGTGGCGACCCTGGTGGTGGAGAGCTTCAGCTCGCGCCGCGCCGCTGCGAGCATCGACAACCAGTCGCGCGTCAGCACCACGCAGGGCGTGCGCGATGCGTATGCCGCGCTCGGCTACCTCGCGCAGCAGCCCTACGTCGATTCCGCGCGCATCGGCATCATGGGGATGTCGCGCGGCGGCTC
>DATADT010000565.1:0-3556 GCA_036258355.1 Burkholderiales bacterium | reverse complement strand
GGCTTCGTCACCACGATCGACAACTTCCTGCGCCCGTGGCTGGTGTCCGGGCGCGCCGAGATCGGGGCGCTCACCGTGTTCATCGGCGTGCTCGGCGGCGTCGCGGCGTTCGGGCCGATCGGCCTCATCCTCGGCCCGCTCGTGCTCGCGCTCGCGCTCGCCCTGATCCGCTTTTCGCTAGAGAAGAAAGACTAGACGGGCTCTCAGAGCGATCCGAGCAGCGAGCGCAGCGCATCGAGGTCGGCCGGCTTCACCAGGTGGTGATCAAAGCCCGCTTCGCGCACGCGCCGCCGGTCCTCTTCCTGGCCCCACCCGGTGAGCGCGACCAGCGGCACGCCGCCGTCGGCGCGGCTGCGGATAGCGCGCGCTACCTCATAGCCGTCCAAGTGCGGCATGCCGATGTCGAGCAGCACCACGTCGGGCCGGTGGGCCTCGAACGCGGCGAGCGCGGCGCGGCCGTCGTGCGCCACCTGCACGTCGGCGCCGAGGAACCCGAGCAGCATGCCCAGGCTGTCGGCGGCATCGCGATTGTCGTCGACCACCAGGATGCGCTTCGGCGGCAGCCCGGCGCCGCCGGTCTTCGCCGACGAAAGCTCGGCCGTCGCGGCCGCGGCCAGCGGCAGCCGCACGGTGAACTCGGCGCCCTTGCCAGGCCCGTCGCTGGCCGCCTCGATGCTTCCGCCGTGCATCTCGGCCAGCCTGCGCGCCAGGGCGAGCCCGATTCCGAGGCCGCTCGAACGCTCGCCGCGCGCGAACATCTCGAAAAGCCGTGCGAGCTGCTCGCGCGCGATGCCGGCGCCGTTGTCCCGCACGGCCACGACCGCGCTTGCGCCCTCGCGCCGCGCGCGCAGCACGATGCTGCCGCCCTTGTCCGTATAGCGCGCGGCGTTGTTCAGGAGGTTGGCGAGGATCTGCGCGAGGCGCACCGGGTCGCCGTTGACCCACAGCGTTTCCTCCGGCAGCGCGAGCGTGGCCTGGTGGCCGCGCGCGCGGATCAGCGGGTCGGCCGTCTCGAGCGCGTGGTGTACGACCATGGCGAGCTCCACCCGCTCGCGGCGCAGCTCGAATGCGCCGCGCGTGATGCGCGACATCTCGAGCAGATCATCGGTCAGCCGCACCAGGTGGTTCACCTGGCGTTCCATCACGTCGAGAAGGCCATTCGCAGCAACGTTCCCGGCGCCCGAAAGGCGCATCGCCGCCAGCGAGTTGCGCAGCGGCGCAAGCGGGTTGCGCAGCTCGTGTGACAGCACGGCGATGAACTCGTCCTTGCGGGCGTCGGCCTCGCGCAGCGCCTGCTCGGTCTGCCGGCGCATGCCGGTCGAGCGCAGTAGGGTCTCGACCCGCACGAGCAGCTCGCGGGCGCTGAAAGGCTTCACCACGTAGTCGTCCGCGCCTTTGCCGAGGCCCTCGATGCGCGCCTCCTCGCCGGCGCGCGCCGACAGCACGACCACCGGGATGTCGCGCAGCGCCTCGTCGGCGCGCAGCGCGCCGATGAGCGCGAAGCCGTCGAGCTGGGGCATCATGACGTCGGTGACCACGAGGTCGGGCTTGCGCACGTGCGCCGCCGCGAACGCCGCCGCCCCGTCCGCGACCGCTTCCACCTCGTAGTGCTCGGCGAGCAGCCGCCGCGCATACTCGCGCAGGTCGGCGTTGTCATCGGCGACGAGAATTCTCTTCCGTGGCCGCCCCTGGGAAGCGACGGGGCTCGCCTGCGGCCCCGGCAGCCAGCTCAAGGCCTCCTCGACATAAGCGCCGGCCCGCGTCGAGCTCGAGCCGCCGTCGGGCGCAGCGCGCACGCGATCCGACGGGAGGTGCGCCGCGCCTCTGGGAATGCGCACGGTGAACGTCGCGCCGCGGCCGAGGTCGCTTTCGACTGAGATGGAGCCGCCGTGCAGCTCCACGAGCTCCTGGACCAGGGCAAGGCCGATGCCGCTGCCCTCGTGGCTGCGGCCGCGCGCGCCCTCGACGCGGTGGAAACGCTCGAACATGCGCGGGAGCTCGGCGCTCGGAATGCCGCTGCCGGTGTCTCGGACCTCGAGCACGAACTGTTCTTCGTTTCTGAGCGAGACGAAGATTCCCCCCTCCAACGTGAACTTGAAGGCGTTGGACAGGAAGTTGAGCACGATCTTCTCCCACATCTCGCGATCCACGTATGCCGGCTCGCCGAGCGCCGGGCAGTCCACCTCGAGGCGCAGCCCCGCGCGCTCGCACGCCGAGCGAAAGGTGCTCGCGAGGTCCGCGGTGAGCGTGGCGAGGTCCACCGGCTCGTACGACGCCTCTGCGCGCCCGGCCTCGATGCGCGCGAAATCGAGCAACGTGTTCACGAGCTTGAGCAAGCGCTGGCCGTTCCGCTGCACCACCTCGAGCGCCTGGCGGCTCGCCGCCGGCATGTGCGCTCCGCGCTGCAGCAGCAGGTCCTCGACCGGGCCGAGCATCAGCGTGAGCGGCGTGCGGAACTCGTGGCTCACGTTCGAGAAGAACGCCGTCTTCGCGCGGTCGATTTCGGCGAGCGCCTCGGCTCGCTTCCTCTCTTCTTCATAGGCGCGCGCGTTCGCGATACCGGTGGCAATGCTGTCGGCGACCAGCCGAAGGAACCCGCGGTACTGGTCGTCGAACGGGCGCTGCGGGCTAAGGCCGACCACCAGCTTCGCAGGACCGCTCGCCAGCTCCTGGATCAACGCAGGCGGCGTCCGGCGCAGCTTCTCTTGCGCACTCGGCGTGCACGCCTGCAGTTCCTCGTCAAGGAAGGCGAGCGCGAACGCAATGTCCTGCGGCTTCGCCGCAAGCGTGTCCATCGCGAGCGCGCAGGCTTCCCGGGTGGTGCGTGCGGCGGCATTGCGCGCCGCCAGATCCCTCAGCAGGCCGAGGCGGCGCTCTCCCACCACGCGGCCGGTGGTCTCGGTGACGATGCAGTACACGCCGCCGACCGCGCCCGATTCGACGCGCACCGGGTCGTAGGAGACGTCGAAGTAGGTCTCCTCGACAAACCCGTGGCGCTCGATCAGGAACAGCAGGTCATTAGCCCAGAAAGCCTCGCCTGAGCGCACTACCCCGGCGAGCAGCGCGTGCAGCTGCGTATCCCAGATCTCGCTCCAGGCCGCGCTGCCCGGCAGGCCGAGCGCGTCGGGATGCTTGGCGCCGAACACCGGACGATAGGCGTCGTTGTAAAACACGACGAACTGCGGACCCCAGAAAAGGATGATCTGCGCCTTCGACGGCAGCAGCATGCTCACTGCCGTGCGCAGGCTCTGCGGCCAGCGCTCGACCGGGCCGAGCGAGGTGGCCGACCAGTCCTTGGCGCGAATCAGGGCGCCCATCTCGCCGCCTCCTTCCAGGAACGGAAGACCGGCGGGCATTTCCAATTTCATCAGTCGGCGCTGCCGGTGCGGTGCGCCTCGACCGAAGGCTCGGCGGTGGGGTTGCGGCCGCGCTCGATCGCGACCTGGATCTCGCGCGGGTCGGCGGGCTTGACGAAGTGGTAGTCGAAGCCCGCTTCGGCCGCGCGCTGGCGGTCTTCCTTCTGCCCGTAGCCGGTCACCGCGATGAGCAGCATGTG
>DATADT010000564.1:0-8394 GCA_036258355.1 Burkholderiales bacterium | reverse complement strand
CGCGACGACGGGCTTCCCCTTCGGGGCATTCATGATGGGTTCTACGGCAAGCTGAGGATGAAACTGCGCCGAGGAGCCCACGCAAGCGACGACGAGCTCGCATTGCGATGCCGAGGCCTTCTCGAGCGCCTCGGCGTAGTTCTGCCCGCTCGCGGCCATGGTCAGGTCCATGATCGGCGCGGCGAGCTCGACGCCGCGCATGCCCAGGCGGTCCACCACGCTCGCCGCCCCGCCGCCGGTGGTAGTCACTACAAAGACTTTTCCAGCCCGATCAAGATTCCGTGGAGACCACTGTGCGAGAAGAGGCGGGATCTCGAGGAGCGTTTCCAGCATGTCGACGCGCAGGATGCCGCAGTCGCGGAAGAAGGCGTCGAGCGCGGCATCGGTGCCGGCGAGCGCGCCGGTGTGCGAGAGCGCCGCGGCTTCGCCGAGCGCGGAGCGGCCGAGCTTGTAGGCGACGACGGCCTTCCCCGCCGCATGCGCCGCGCGAACGGCGCGTGCCAGCCGTTCCACATCCCGGATCGTCTCCAAAAAGAGCAGGACGACGCGCGTGCCGGGATCCGCGGCGAGCAGCTCCACCAGCTCGCCGACCGAAAGGTCGGCCTCGTTGCCCACCGAGACGAGCTTTGCGAAGCCGAGGCCGCGCGCCGCGCCGCGCGAGAGAAGCGTCCCAAGCATCGTCCCGCTTTGCGAGACGATGCTCGTCGTGCCCGCGGGGAGCGTGTCCATCTCGAGCACCGCGTTCACGCTGAGCGCGAGGCGGCCCGGGACGTCGATGACCCCCATGCTGTTCGGGCCAAGGAGCCGCACGCCGAGCGAGCGGGCGCGCGACACGAGTTCGGCCTGGCGCCGCATGCCTTGCGCCCCGGCGTCGGCGAAGCCGCCGCTGAAGACGCTCGCCACCGCGACGCCCCGCCTGCCGCAGTCCTCGAGCGCCTGCTCCACGTCCTCGATCAGGATGTAGGCGTGGTCGACCGCTTCCTCGATATCGGAGACGCGCGCATAGGCTTTCTCGCCAAGGATCTCTTTGCGCGTCGGATTGACCGGAAAGACCTTTCCGGCGTAGCCGTGCTTCTTGAGATAGCGCTGCGGACGCGCGGTGTTCTTGGCGGCGTCGCCAGAGGCTCCGACCAGCGCGACCGATCGCGGCGCGAACAGCGCCTGCGCGAGGCTCATTCCAGCCGCCACAGGCGCGCGAGAACCTCCCTCGCTTTCGCCTCGCCGATCACCGGCGTGGCGAGCTCGAAGTACTTCTCCTCCAGCGCCCGGTCCGAGAGCGGCGCGTCCGGGTCGCCGATGCGCGTGGGCTGAAGCCATTCCTCGCGGCGCCCCCGCGCGCGGATCGCGACGCGCGCGGCGCGCTTTGCGGGGAAAGCGGCCTCGAGCTCCGGGTCGATCGATACCGAGGTCTTTCGCATGAGCGCCCTCGTCTTCTCGCATTGCAGCCTTTCAGGTGAGAACGCTGCGAGGCGCACCGAGCCATGCGTCAACGCGGTGGCTACGACGTACTTGAGGGAAAACCGCCCCTCGGCGGGCGTGCGCGGCTCTTCATAGTGCGCGACCTCGAGCCCGGCGCGGTACGTCGCGACCTCGATCGCTTCGATCTCCTCCGCCTCGATCCGCATGCGCTTCCTGAGCTCGAGCGCGCCGTCGATTGCGGCGAAGGTATGGCCGCAGCAGGCGTGGTTCTTGAAGGTCATGCGCGTGATGTGGAAGTCGCTTCCGAGCGTGGCGAGGCCGCGCTCCCAGTCGGGGTTGTCCCCCATCGCGGCGCCAAAGCCCGCCATGACGTCAAGCGAGCCCGTGACTCCTTCGCGCGCCATCAGCGCCGACGTAACGCCCGCTTCGGCTGCCCTGCCGGCGTGAAGAGGCTTCGACATCGAGTCCATGCGGAACGCCTGCTGCAGGCCGGCGGCGAACGTCGTCACCGTGGCGAGCGCGTGCGCGAACTTCTTGCGGTCGAGATCGAGCGCTTCGGCCACGGCCGCCGCGGCGCCGAAGGCGCCGATCGTGCCGGTGTTGTGCCAATGCTTGTAGTGCGCCTTCCCCATCGCGGCGCCGATGCGCGTGGAGATTTCATAGCCCACCACGATGGGTCTCAGTTTTTCGGTAAGGGCTCTCGAGGCGGCGATGGTTGGAGCACCCGGGTGGTAGATGCCGTCCCGGAAAATGTCATCGACTTCCACCGTATGCGCCGCAGTGCCTTCGATCAGCGCCTTCAGCCGCGGGGAATCGCCTTCTCCGGCAAAGGCTTTCTTCATCAGCGTTACAGGTGGCGCCACCATGCCCGGGTACAGGGCGGCGTGCCAGTCGATCACTGCGCGCCTGGCGTGGTGAACGACCCCGGGAGAAAGGGATTGGCTGCGAAAACCTACTGCCCAATCGGCGAAGCGTTCGACGAGGTGCATCAGTTGAGCGCGCGCGCCGCGGCGTCGATGCGGCGGCAGGCCTCTTCCAGGTTGGCGAGCGAGCTTGCGAACGAGACGCGGAAATAGGGCGAGAGCCCGTAGCCCGCGCCGTTCGGCACCGCGACGCCGTGCTCGAGGAGATGCGCGGTCACATCGGCGTCGTTCCCGATTGCCTGCCCCTGCGCCGTGCGCTTGCCGATCCAGCCGGCGCAGGAAACGTAGACGTAGAACGCGCCGTGCGGCGCGTCGCACGCGAGTCCGGGCACGGCTGCGAGCCGCGGCACGATGAAGTCGCGCCGCGCCTGGAACTCGCGGCATCGCTCGTACACGATGTCCATCGGACCGTTCAACGCCGCAACCGCGGCGGCCTGGCTCACCGAGGAAGGGTTGAGCGAGCTCTGGCCCTGCATGCGCGCCATGGCGCGGACGAGCTCCACCGGCCCGCAGGCGTAGCCCAGCCGCCAGCCCGTCATCGCGAAGGTCTTCGACACGCCGTTCACGGTCAGCGTGCGCGCGGCGAGCTGCGGCGCCACGGCGGCGAGCGTGGCGAACGGCCGAGCGTCGAAGAGCACGTGCTCGTACATGTCGTCGCTGATGATATGGAGCGAAGGATGCCGCTCGAGCACCGCGGCGAGCGCGCGCAGTTCGTCAGCGCTGTACACCGCGCCGGTCGGGTTCGAGGGCGAGTTGAGCATCAGCCATTTCGTTTTTCGAGTAATCGCCCGTTCTAGCGCGTCCGGTCGCAACTTGAATCGGTCTTCCGGTCGCGTCGGGATCCAGACCGGCACGCCTTCGGCGAAGCTCGTGATGTCGGCGTACGCGACCCACGACGGCGCCGGGATCAGCACCTCGTCGCCCGGGTCGAGCGTCGCCATGAGCGCGTTGTACAGGATCTGCTTGCCGCCCGCGCCGGCCGAGATGTTCTCCGGGCGGCATTCCAGGCCGTTCTCGCGCCTGAACTTGGCCACGATCGCGGCCTTGAGCTCGGATGTGCCGTCTACCGGCGTGTAATGCGTCTGGCCGGCGCGCATCGCTCGGTGCGCCCCCTCAATCACATGATCCGGCGTATTAAAGTCCGGCTCGCCCTGCGCCAGCTCGACGATGCTGCGGCCCGCGGCGCGCAGCTCGCGCGCGCGCTGCGCCGCGCGCGCGGAGGCGGAGATGCGGGCGCGCGCCGCGCGCGCCCCGAGGAGGCTCGCCATCAATTCACTACGATGTTCTTCTCGCGAATGAGGCGCGACCACTTCTCGCGCTCGGCGCGGATGTGCTGCGCGAAGGCGTCAGGCGGCCCGCCGATCGTCTCGGCCCCTTGCTCGGCGAGCTTCTGTCGCATCTCGGCTGTGGCGAGAACCGCGTTCAGGTCCTTGTTCAGGCGCTCGACTACCGCGCGCGGGGTGCCGGCGGGCACCGCGATGCCGCTCCAGGAGAGCGATTCGTAGCCCGCAACGCCCGACTCCGCCACCGTCGGAAGGTCGGGCATCGAGGGCGAGCGTTTGCTCCCGGTCTGCGCGAGCGCGCGGACCTTGCCCGCCTTGATGTGCGACACCGCGCCCGGCGCGTTCTCGAACATCATGGAGACCCGCCCGGACATCAGGTCGGGAAGCGCCTGGCCGCTGCCTTTATACGGGATGTGCAGGATGTCGGTGCCCGAGAGGCTCTTGAAAAGCTCCGCCGACATGTGCGTCGAGCTGCCCGCGCCCGAGGAGGCGAAAGAGAGCTTGCCCGGCTCCTTTTTCGCCAGCGCGATGAGCTCCGCGACGCTTTTCGCCGGAAAGTCGGGCGGGACGATGAGGACGTTGGTGATCGAAGCGACGAACAGGACCGGCTCGAGGTCCTTCGCCGCGTCAAACGTCATGTTCTTGTAGAGCGCGTTGTTGATCGCCATGACGCCGGTCGTCGCCATGAGGAGCGTGTAGCCGTCGGGCGCCGCGCGCGCGACCTCGGCGGCGCCGATGTTTCCGGCGGCGCCGGCGCGGTTCTCCACCACTACCGGCTGGCCGAGCAGACCCTGCGCGCGCTCGGCGATCAGGCGCGCGAAGATATCGGTCGACCCTCCCGGGGCGAACGGCACGACGAGCCGCAGCGGCTTGGTGGGGTACTGGGCGTTTGCGGTTCCGACGAGGAGATAAATGAGGACGACATAGAGAAGTTTTTTCATGAACGACGAGTTTAACGCCCGGTCCCACACTATGCATGAGCGCGATTCGCACCGACATCCCGGCGCGGCTTGACCGCCTGCCATGGTCCGCGTGGCACTGGCGCGTGGTGATCGCGCTCGGCATCACATGGCTGCTCGACGGGCTGGAAGTCACCGTGGTCGGCTCGCTCGGCCCGGCGCTGCAGCGCCCCGAAACGCTCGGCCTGAGCGCAAGCCAGATCGGCTGGGCGGCGTCGGCATACATCGCGGGCGCGGTGCTTGGCGCGCTCTTCTTCGGACGGCTCGTCGACACCCTCGGGCGCAAGCGCATTTTCCTCGTCACGCTGGCGGTGTACCTCGTCGCCACGATGGCCACCGCCTTTACTTGGGACATCGTCTCGTTCGCCTTCTGCCGCTTCGTCACCGGGTTCGGCATCGGCGGCGAGTACGCCGCCATCAACTCGGCGATCGACGAGCTCATCCCGGCCCGGGTTCGGGGCCGGGTGGCGCTTGCGATCAACGGCACGTTCTGGGTCGGCGCGGCGATGGGAGCGGGCTTGTCGATTCTTCTCCTCGATCCCCGGCTCGTGGGACCCGAGTACGGCTGGCGCATCGCATTCGCACTGGGCGGCATCCTCGCCTTCGCCATCCTGCTCGTGCGGCGCAATGTGCCGGAAAGCCCACGGTGGCTCCTCATGCACGGCCGGCCCGACGAGGCCGAGGCGGTCATGCGCCGGATCGAGCAGGAAGTGCGGGTTGAGCACCGGAAGGGCGAGCACCTCGCGCTGCGACCGCTGCGCTCGGTGCCATGGGGCGACGTGGTGCACGTGCTCGCAGTGCGCCACAACCGGCGCTCGCTCCTCGCGCTCGCCCTCATGACGTCGCAGGCGTTCTTCTACAACGCCATCTTTTTCACCTATGCGCTGGTGCTCGCGCGCTTCTACGGCGTGGCGGACGAGCGCGTCGGCTACTACATCTTTCCCTTCGCGCTCGGCAACTTCCTCGGGCCGCTGCTGCTCGGGCATCTCTTCGACCATGTCGGACGACGCGTCATGATCGCGACGACCTACGGCCTGGCGGGACTCGGGCTGCTCGTCGCCGGCTACGCCTTCCAGCAGGAATGGCTGAGCGCCGCGACCCAGGCGCTCGCGTGGTCGGCGATCTTCTTCGTCGCCTCCGCCGCCGCCAGCTCGGCCTACCTCACGGTGAGCGAAGTGTTCCCGCTCGAGATCCGCGCGATCGCGATCTCGCTCTTCTATGCGCTCGGCACCGCCCTCGGCGGCTTCCTCGGCCCGCCGCTCTACGGCGCGATGATCGAGAGCGGCAGCCGCAGCGCGCTCTTCGGCGCGTACGCCTTCGCCTCGGTGCTGATGTGCGTGGCGGCGGTTGTCACGCTTTTCCTCGGCGTGGACGCCGAGCGGCGGCCGCTCGAGCAGGTTTGCACGCCGCTCGGGTGCGACCCCGAAAAGGGGTCCTGACCCCTTTACGCGGCGCGCATCGCGCCGCGGCGGTTGTCGTGGAGGGTGCTGCGGATGGCGGAGACGAGCTTGTCGGCGTCGAGGGGCTTGTCGACGCGGTCGGCGAAGCCGGCGGCCAGCAGCTTCTCGCGTTCGATTTGGGTAAACGCCGTGAGCGCCAGCGCGGGGATATAGCGCTCCGCGCCGAAGGCCATTTCGAGCGAGCGCACGCGCCGCAGTGCCTCGAAGCCATCCTCGCCCGGCATCGCAAGGTCGATCAGCAGGACGTCGGGGCCCTGCGCCGGCAGCGCCTGCTCGAGCATGCTGGCGAGCTCGCCGGCCGAGGTCGCGCTCTGCACCTGGGCGCCGGCCTGCTGCAGCGTGAGCGTCGCCACTTCGTGCGCATCCGGGTCGTCGTCGAGCACCCAGATGCGCATCCCGGTCAGGGCGCCCTCGTTCGAGCCGCGGCGCTCGACGATCGGCGCCTGCGGGCGCAGCGCGCTCGGCGGCGCCGCGGGCAGCTCGACGGTGAAGGTCGAGCCCCGGCCGACCCCGGGGCTGTCGGCGCGCACCTGCCCGCCGTGCAACAGCGCGATGTGGC
This sequence comes from Burkholderiales bacterium, assembly GCA_036258355.1. Classification (GTDB taxonomy): domain Bacteria; phylum Pseudomonadota; class Gammaproteobacteria; order Burkholderiales; family SG8-39; genus SCGC-AG-212-J23. The sequence continues at coordinate 1,791 of DATADT010000564.1, read as the reverse complement.
GCACGAGGGCAAGGCCGATGCCGAGGCCGCCCGCGCGCCGCGCGGCCGAGGTGTCGGCCTGCGTGAAGCGGTCGAAGACCTGCGGCAGGAACTCCCGCGCGATTCCGATGCCGTTGTCCTTGACCTGGAGCTGCACCCGCTCGGCATTCTTGTGGAGAAGCACCGAGATGGCGCCCCGCTCGGGCGTGAACTTGACCGCGTTCGAGAGCAGGTTCGTCATGAGCTGCTGCAGGCGCCCGCCGTCGCCCACCACCATGATCGCGGCGTCGTCCGGAGTGAAGCGCAGGTCGATCTCCTTCGCCGCGGCGCCCGGGCGAGCGGCGTCCAGCGCCGCCAGCACGATCTCGATGAGGTTCACCGTGCGCCGCTCGATCGTCAGCTTGCCGCTCACGATGCGCGAAGTGTCGAGGAGATCGTCGATGAGGCGCGTCTGGTGGTCGACGTTGCGCTTGATGGCTTTCGCCGCGCGCTCGACCAGCGACTGCTCGAGTGGACGGGTCGTCGCGAGCAGGTGGCTCCAGCCGCGCAGTGCGTTGAGCGGCGAGCGCAGCTCGTGCGACACGATGGCGAGGAACTCGTCCTTGGCGCGGTTCGCGCCCTCGGCCTCGGCGCGCAGCCGCTGCTCGGCCACCACCAGCTTTTCCAGGTCGCGCTGCGCCTGCTTGCGCTCGGTGATGTCCGTGGCGACCCCGATCAGGCCAATGATGCGGCCCTGCTCGTCGCGCAGCGGCGCCTTGCTCGCGAGGTAAGTGCGATCGGCCATGGTTTCCTCGAGCGTCATGGTCTCGCCCGACTCGAGCACCAGGCGCTCGTTCTCGTTCAGTCCGACCGTGTCGCGCGGCTCGTCGCGCATCGGATCCCGCATCTCATCCCCTTCGGCGCGACCCACGGCCTTGAGCCACGCGGGGTTCGCCATCAGCATGCGGCCCTCGCGGTCCTTGGCGAAGATCAGGTCCGGGGTGCTGGTGGTGATCGCGTTCAGCAGAGCGTTGCGCTCGCGCAGCGCCGCGCTCGCGCGCTCGAGCGCCGCGGTGCGGCGCACGACGCGCTCATCGAGCTCGCTGTAGGCCTCGCGCATCGCGCGCTCGGCCTGGCGCTGCGCCGCCGCCTCCCGGAGCACGAGCACCGCGCCGGCGAGGCTGTCGGCCGCATCGACGATCGGCGCCGCGTTGACATGCACCGGGTGCACCTTACCGTCGCGCGCGCGCAGAGCAGGTTCTCCGGGAGCCACGACCGAGGCCCGGACGCGCAGGGCGCCGTGCAGCGGAACCTCCAGAGAAGCGTTGTTGCGCTCGTCGAAGAGCCTGACCAGCTCCTCGATCGGACGCCCCGCGGCCTCGGCCGCGCGCCAGCCGGTGAGCCGCTGCGCGGCGGCGTTCAGGAAGCGCACCCGCCCTTCGCGGTCGGTGGCGATGACGCCGTCGCCGATCGCCGCGAGCGTCACCTGTAGCCATTCGCGCGTCTCGCCGGCCTGCTCCTCGGCCTGCGCGCGCTTGCGCTCATGGTCCTCGAGCGTGCGCGCGACCCACAGCACCAGCGCCCCGAACCCGGCGATCATCACCGTGGTGAAGAGCGCCATGCCGACCGCCTCGCCGAAGAGGCCCTCCCGCTCGGCGAAAAGCCGCGTCCAGCCGACTGCGAGCGGCACGATGAACGCCGCAGGCAGAAGCCAGCGCGTCACCACCGCGCCGATCGAGCGCCCGGCGAGCGTCTCGAGCAGCCACGGCGTGGGCCGCGCCGCCGCAAGCCCGATCGCGGCGAGCATCGCCGCGACCGCGCCCGGCGCCGAGA
>DATADT010000563.1:0-3257 GCA_036258355.1 Burkholderiales bacterium | reverse complement strand
CGCGCGCATCGCCAAGGGCGCGAGCGGCGAGCTGCTCGAGGTGTCGGAGCCCTTCGACCGCGCCTGGCGGCGCGTCGGCCTCGCGCTCGACCGCGTCGGCTTCACCGTCGAGGACCGCGACCGCCAGAAAGGCCTGTACTTCGTGCGCTACGCCGACCCCGAGAGCGAGATGAACCAGAAGGACCGCGGCTTCATGTCGCGGCTGTTCACGTTCGGATCGGATCCCAAGGTGAAGGCCGAGCAGTATCGGGTGCAGGTTTCCGCCGAGAGCTCGGGCAGCCAGGTGCACGTCCTCAACAAGGACGGGACTGCAGAAAACTCCAAGACCACGCAGCGCATCCTCGCGCTGCTGCACGAGCAGCTGAAGTAGCGGGCGCTTGCGCTTCGCCTCGCTCGCCAGCGGCAGCGCGGGCAATTGCCTGGTGGCCGAGGCTGCGGGGACCGTAGTCCTCGTCGACTGCGGGCTCGCCCTCACCGACACCGAGCGGCGGCTGGCGCGGCTCGGCCTCGAGCCGTCGCAGGTAAGCGCGATCCTGGTGACGCATGAGCACGGCGATCATGCGTGCGGCGCGTTCGAGTTTGCCGCCGCGCACCGCGTCGGCGTCTACCTCACGCACGGCACGCTCGCCGCGCTGAAGGCCGAGGGCAAGGTGCTGGACGGCGTGCCGCTCGTCCTGGTCAACGGCCGCCAAGCGTTCTTCGTCGACGGCATCCAGCTCCTGCCCTTCACTGTGCCGCACGATGCGCGCGAGCCGGTCCAGTACGTGCTCTCCGACGGCGCCGCCAGGCTCGGTGTCATCACCGACGCCGGCATCTCGACCGCGCACGTGGAAAAGACGCTCTCCGGGCTCGACGCGCTGGTCCTCGAGTGCAACTACGACTACGACATGCTCTGGAGCGGCGGCTACCCGCGCTGGCTCAAGGAGCGCATCGCCGGCCCGTTCGGCCACCTCGACAACCGCGAGTCCGAGCGGCTGCTGGGCGCGATCGACCGCTCGCGCCTGAAGCACGTGATCGGTGCGCATCTTTCGCAGCAGAACAACCGCCCCGAGCTCGCTCGCGCCGCGCTCGCGCGCGCTCTGGGATGCGAGGAGAGCTGGGTGAGCCTCGCCACCCAGGACGAGGGTTTCGGCTGGCGCAGCATCTAGAAAATCGGGGTCAGACCCCGATTTTCTTAGAGTCCGATAGTGGTGCTCGAAACCGCCGGGAAGGAAGCGGCCCAGATCTCGCCGAAGCGGCCGCGCAGTGCCTGGCCCTCGTTCTCGTCACCGAGCCCCATCGAGCCGCGGAAGAGCGACGCCACCGGCCGGCGCACGTAGTGGACCGAGTCGAGCAGCAGAAAAGAGTCCTGCACTTCGCGGATTTCTTCCTGCGTGCGGTGGATTTGCATCGCATGCGAGAAGCGACGCAACAGGCCCATGAGCCGCGGGCACTGCCGCGTGAGGTGATCGGTGCCGTGCACCACGAGGTACAGGCGCCGCGTGCGGCTCGCGAGGAGGAAGCGCTCCAGCCGCTGCACGCGCCCGGCGTCGTTCAGCTTTAGCGCCGCGCCGTCGGGGTCGAAGACGCGCAGCTCGCGGCCCGGCTGCTCGAGCAAGCGATCCACCGCAGCCTGGAAGCCCTGGTTGGTGTCGAAGCGCTCGTAGATCGGTGCGTCCATTCAGCTTTTCTCCAAGGTCACGTAGCCGAGCTGGTGCCACTTCGAGATTAGACCGGCAAGGCCCGCGGCCGCAAGCCGCGCGCCCTCGGCCGCGCGGCGGTCGGCGAGCTCGCGCAGCATTCGCGCGGAAGTTGTCTTGACGACAATGCTTTCGCCGTTGATGAAGAAGCGCCTGCCGCGGTAGAGGAGCCGCGTCTTCTTATCCAACTGTACGCGCGAGCGGGCGATCGGCCGCCCGGCGGCCCGCGGTGTGAATACCACGTGGGCCTTCGGCTCGCTCAAGTATTCGCCGACGAAGCGCTCGACGTCGCAGCGCGACCAGCGAATGCGGTCGAGGACGGACTTTGCGAAGTCGATGAGCTCGCCCGGAATTTTCCCGGCGTGTCTCGCCGGCGCCAGCCCAGGATCGCGGTACTCGGCGTGCGGCAGGCCGCGCTCGTGCAGCCAGTCGAGGAACGCCGCGCTGAGCTCGGTGCCGCGCGGCGCGCGAAAGCCGATCGAGTACGTGAAGCAGCGCTCGAGCGCCACGCCGTCATGCCGCACGCCGGGCGGCAAGTAAAGCAGGTCTCCGGCTTGCGCGACAAAGCGTTTGTTTTCAACACGCCAGGCGCGCCGGCCCTGGCCCTGCAGCAGGAACACGTCGTAGAAGTCGACGTGCGGCCCGACGCCGCCGCCCGGAGTGGCGTAGCTCACCATGACATCGTCGAGCCGCGCCTGAGGCACGAAGCTGAAGCGCTGCAGCAGCTCGTCCGCACCCGCAACGTGCAGGTTCACGCCATTGACGAGCAGCGTCCAATTGGAAGAGCGCGCCGTCACTTTCGCAAACGGTCCGTGCCGAGTCTCCCGGCGCGCGCCGCGGCGTTCCACGATCCGGGATTCAACGTCGTCGCGCGTCGCGAGCTGCGCGAGCGTTGTTTCAGTCACGACGCCGGCAAATTCGGCCAGCGCTCGGCGCACGAAAAGCGGCCGCTTTTGCCAGTAACGCCGCAGAAATTCCCGCGGCGTCAGGCCGCCGAGCAAGCGCGAGCTCATTTGCAGCCGATTATATGTAGCGCAGGAGCTACACCGGACGCGCCGCCACTTGTCAAAACAAAACTGATCTGGAATAGAATCGCCGCACAATGCTCGCACCGGGTCAACCTGCTCCGTCGTTCGCGCTGCCCGATGCCGACATGCAGGAAGTCAGCCTGTCGGAGTTCAAGGGCAAGAAGAACGTGGTGATCTACTTCTATCCGAAGGACGGAACGCCGGGCTGCACACTCGTCACCACCGACTTCTCCGATCACGAGGAGCAGTTCGGCAAGCACGACTGCGTGGTGCTCGGCGTGTCGCGCGACGACTGCATCACGCACGCCGTTTTCCGCGACCGCAACGGCGTCACGATCTCCCTGCTTTCCGACCCGGAGGGCGAGGTGTGCCGCAAGTACGGCGTGATCCAGGAAAGGGAGCTCACCGAGGGCGTGCGCCGCGAGTGCCTGGTGCGCTCGACCTTCGTCATCGACAAGAAAGGCGTGATCCGGCACGCCGCCTACAACGTCAATCCCCGCGGCCATGCCGCCGAGGTGTTCGACTTGGTGAGGCGCCTGCGCACCTAGAG
>DATADT010000562.1:0-4032 GCA_036258355.1 Burkholderiales bacterium | reverse complement strand
GCGCGCTGGCGCAGTTCCTGTGCGAGCTCGCGGCTTCGGAAGCGGCCCAGTCGCGCCCCGACGCGGCGCGGCGGCAGCTCGACGCGGCGCTCGAGGCCAACCGCAAATGCGTGCGCGCGAGCCTGCTGCTCGGCGACCTTGAAAGAAACCAGAACAGGCTGGAAAAAGCGATCGAACAGTGGAAGCGGATCGAATCGCAGAACCCGGCCTACCTTGCGCTCGTCGCGCAGCGCCTGGTCGAGGCCTACCGCGAGGCCGGGCGCGCCGAGGAGGGCCTCACGCTCCTCGCCGGCTACCTCGAGCGCTACCCGTCGCTCGATCTTCTCGACACCGTTTTCCAGCAGACGCTCGAAGCCAAAGGGCCGGAGCAGGCGAACGCCATGGTGCGCGACGAGCTGCGCCGCAACCCAACCCTGCTCGGCCTCGACCGCCTGCTCGAAGCGCAGATCATCGGCGCCGGCTCGCCCGACAAGCGCCGCGACCTCGAGCTGGTGAGGAGCCTGGTGCACGGCCATACGCGGCGCCTCGCGCGCTATCGCTGCGAGAGCTGCGGTTTCAAGGCGCGCCAGTTCCACTGGCAATGTCCCGCATGTGGCGGCTGGGAGACCTACCCGCCGCGCCGGACCGAGGAATTTGATCTGACCCCATGAAGAAAATCGCATGAAAGTTACTGTGATCGGCACCGGATACGTCGGGCTCGTGACCGGCGCCTGCCTCGCCGAGGCGGGCAACACGGTGCTCTGCCTGGACGTCAACGAAGAAAGAGTCCGAGTCTTGAACGACGGCGGCATCCCGATCTTCGAGCCTGGCCTCGAGCCCATAGTGAATCGCAACCGCGAGGCGGGGCGCCTGCGCTTCTCGACCGACGTGGCGGCCAGCGTGGCGCACGGCGAGATCCAGCTGATCGCGGTGAATACCCCGCCCGGCGAGGACGGCTCCGCCGACCTGCAGCACGTGCTCGCCGCGGCACGGGCGATCGCCAGGCACATGAAGTCGTGGAAGCTCGTCGTCACCAAGTCGACCGTGCCTGTCGGCACCGCCGACAAGATCCGCGAGGTGTTGAAAGCCGAAACGGCGATCCCGTTCGCCGTGGTCTCGAACCCCGAGTTCCTGAAGGAGGGCGCCGCGGTCGAGGACTTCATGCGCCCCGACCGGGTGATCATCGGCGCCGAGGACGAGCGCGCCGTGGCGCTGCTGCGCCAGCTGTACGCGCCTTTCCAGCGCAACCACGAGCGCATCATGGTGATGAGCGTGCGCTCCGCGGAGCTCACGAAGTACGCGGCCAATTCCATGCTCGCGACGCGCATCTCGTTCATGAACGAGCTCGCCAACCTCGCCGAGGCGCTCGGCGCCGACATCGAGGAAGTGCGCCTCGGCATCGGCTCCGATCCTCGCATCGGCTACCAGTTCCTCTACGCCGGCGCCGGCTTCGGCGGTTCGTGCTTCCCGAAGGACGTGAAAGCGCTGCGCAAGAGCGCCGCCGAGGCTGGCAGGCCGCTGCGCGTGCTCGCTGCAGTGGAAGAGGTGAACGAGGCGCAAAAGCACGTCCTGGCCGAAAAAGTGAAGGCCCGGCTCGGGAAGGATCTGCGTGGCCGGACCATCGCGGTGTGGGGACTTGCGTTCAAGGCGAATACGGACGACATGCGCGAGGCGCCAAGCCGCAGCCTGGTCGCCGACCTGGTGGCCGCCGGGGCCCTGGTGCGCGGCTACGACCCTGCCGCGGGCGAGCACGCAAGGCAGATTTTCCAGAACGAGAAGAGCGTCACGGTCGTCGACTCGGCGATCGCCGCGCTGGAAGGGGCCGACGCACTTGTGATCGTCACCGAATGGCAGGAGTTTCGCAGCCCGGATTTCGCCAGGATACGCGCGACGCTCAAGGTTCCCGCGATATTCGACGGGCGCAACCTGTACGATCCCGCGGTGCTTAAAGGCCTCGGCATCGAGTACTACCCGATCGGGAGGAAGGTGTAGTGGAAAAACGCCTCGACACCGCCACGGCGCGCGTGCTGGTCGTCGGAGACGTGATGCTCGACCGCTACTGGTTCGGCGATGTCTCGCGGATCTCGCCCGAGGCGCCGGTGCCGGTGGTTCTCATCAATGGAGAGGACCAGAGGCTCGGCGGCGCGGCCAACGTCGCCTGGAACTGCCGGGAGCTCGGCGCGCGCACGCGGCTTCTGTCGGTCGTCGGCCGTGACGAGCCCGGAAAGGCGCTCGAGAAGCTGCTCAAGGCGAGGCACATCGAAGCGAGCCTGCACCGCGACCGCGGGCTGAGCACGACGCAGAAGCTGCGCATCGTCAGCAGGCGGCAGCAGCTCCTGCGCATCGATTTCGAGCGCCCGCCCTCGCGCGAGGTGCTCGCCCTGAAGCTCGAGGAATTCAAGCGCGCGCTGCCCGATTGCGACGTGGTCCTGCTGTCGGACTACGGCAAGGGCGGCCTTGCTCACATCGTCGAAATGATCCGCAGCGCGCGGCGCGCGGGGAAGCGGGTCCTCGTCGACCCGAAGGGCGACGATTATTCGCGCTACAAGGGCGCGAGCATCATCACGCCCAACCTCGCCGAGCTGCGCGAGGTGGTCGGTACTTGGAAGGACGAGAAGGACCTGAAAAGCCGCGCCCAGGCGCTGCGCCAGAAGCTCGGGCTCGAAGCGCTGCTTCTCACGCGCGGCGAAGACGGCATGACCTTGTTTGCAAAGAACCGCGCGACGACAATCAAGGCCGAGGCGCGCGAAGTGTTCGACGTGACCGGCGCGGGTGATACGGTGATCGCCACGCTCGCCGTGATGCTGGCGGCGGGCGCCAGGCTCGAGGCGGCGGTGCGCCTCGCCAACCGCGCCGCCGGCATCGTGGTCGGCAAGCTCGGCACGGCGGCGGTGAAGCACGACGAACTCTTCGGGGCTCGCTGAACCATGTATTGCATAGTCACCGGCGCGGCCGGCTTCATCGGCTCCAAGCTTGTCGAGGGGCTCAATAGCCGCGGCATTAGCGACGTCATCGCGGTCGACAACCTCGCGCACGCCGACAAATTCCGCAACCTCGCCGGCGCCGAGATCGCCGACTACGTCGACCAGGCGGAATTCATCGCAGGCCTGGAGCGCTTCGAAGGCGTGGTGGAGGCGGTCTTCCACCAGGGCGCGTGCTCCGACACGATGGAGACCGACGGGCGCTACATGCTCGACAACAACTACGCCTATTCGAGGCGGCTCCTCGAGTGGTGCCAGGACGAGGAAGTGCCGCTCATCTACGCTTCGTCGGCTTCGGTCTACGGCGCGGGCCCAGAGTTCCGCGAGGACCGTCGTTGCGAGAAGCCGCTCAACGTGTACGGTTATTCGAAGTTTCTGTTTGATCAATATGTCAGAAGAGTTCTGGAAACCAAGAATGCCCAGGTGGCCGGGTTGCGCTACTTCAATGTCTACGGCCCGAACGAGCAGCACAAGGGGCGCATGGCCTCGGTCGCCTACCACGCTTACCAGCAGCTTCTCGGCGGCGGCAAGGTCAAGCTCTTCGTCGGCTCCGACGGGTACGGCAACGGCGAGCAGCGGCGCGACTTCGTCTACGTCGAAGACGTGGTGGACGTCAACCTTTGGCTGCTCGAGCGGGGCGACGTCTCGGGGGTGTTCAACTGCGGCACGGGGCGGGCGCAGACCTTCAACGAGCTCGCCGTCGCGGTGATCAACGCCGTGGGGGGGACGCGGCGCTCGGTTCAGGAAATGGTGCAGAAGGGGCTGATCGAGTACATCCCCTTTCCGGCGGGACTGGCGGACAAGTACCAGAGCTACACTCAGGCCGATCTCACGCGCCTGCGCGCAGCCGGCTACGCGGGCGAATTCCGGCCGGTCGAGCAGGGCGTCGCCGCCTACGTCGCCGAGCTGCAGAGGCAATGAAGAAGACGGTCGAGGATTTCATCGGCAACACGCCGCTCGTGCGGCTGCAGCGTTTGCCAGGCTCTGACCGCAATGTTCTTCTCGCGAAACTGGAGGGCAACAATCCGGCCGGCTCCGTGAAAGACCGGCCGGCGATCTCGATGATCCGCCA
>DATADT010000561.1:0-1633 GCA_036258355.1 Burkholderiales bacterium | reverse complement strand
CATTCCGCTCGCCTGGTTCATAGTGACGAGCTTCCAGTGCTCCTCGCTCGAGCGCCCGGCTTCCTGCGCCACCAGCGCCTGCAGGTCCTCGTCGAAGATCTCGGCCTTCTTGTCGGCCAGGTCCTTGAAGCGCTGGAACGCCTTGTTGTAGTCATCCTCGGCTTCGAGCTCGATGCCGAGCTCCTTCAGGCGCTGCTTGAACGCATTGCGGCCCGAGAGCTTGCCGAGCACGATCTTGTTCGTGCTCCAGCCCACGTCCTCGGCGCGCATGATCTCGTAGGTCTGGCGCGCCTTCAGCACGCCGTCCTGGTGGATCCCCGAGGCGTGCGCAAAAGCGTTGGCGCCGACCACCGCCTTGTTCGGCTGCACGACGAAGCCGGTGATCTGCGACACGAGGCGGGAGGTAGGGACGATGTGCGTCGTGTCCACGTTCGTTTCCAGGTTGAAGAAATCCTTCCGCGTGCGGATCGCCATCACCACCTCTTCGAGCGAGGTGTTGCCCGCCCGCTCGCCCAGCCCGTTGATGGTGCACTCGATCTGGCGCGCGCCGCCGATCTGCACCGCGGCGAGCGAGTTGGCGACCGCCATGCCGAGGTCGTTGTGGCAATGCACACTCCAGACCGCCTTGTCCGAGTTCGGGATTCTTTGCCTCAACTGCCGGATGAATTCTCCGAACTGCTGCGGCACCGCATAGCCCACCGTATCCGGGATGTTGATGGTCGAGGCGCCCTCGTTGATCACCGTCTCGAGCACCCGGCACAGGAAGTCGAGCTCCGAGCGCGAGCCGTCCTCGGGCGAGAACTCGACGTCCGGACAGGCGTTGCGCGCGAAACGGACCGAGAGCTTCGCCTGCTCGAGCACCTGCTCGGGCGTCATGCGCAGCTTCTTCTCCATGTGCAGCGGGCTCGTCGCGATGAAGGTGTGGATGCGCCAGGAGTCTGCGCCTTTGAGCGCGTCGATGCCGCGCTGGATGTCACGGTCGTTGGCGCGGCACAGCCCGCACACGACGGAATCCTTGATCGCGTTGGCGATCGCGCGCACCGCCTCGAAGTCGCCGTTGGACGAGGCCGGGAAGCCGGCCTCGATCACATCGACCTTCATGCGCTCGAGGGCGCGCGCGATGCGCAGCTTCTCCTCGCGGGTCATCGATGCGCCCGGGCTCTGCTCGCCGTCGCGCATGGTGGTGTCGAAAATGATCAGCTTGTCTGTCGTTCTCATGGAATGAGTCCTTGGCCTGGTTTCAGGCCCGGTCGCAACACGGATTGTCGGCAGGAGTATTTAGCGCGCGAGGCGCAGCAGCAGGCCCAGCGCGAGGAGCGCCGAGGACAGGAGGAGCGAAAGCACGACCCGTTGCATGGTGGCACTATAGCCCGAAAAATGAACCCCGCGCAACTCAGCGCCGGCCGCCTGCTCGCCATCTGCTCGGCGCGGGTGTTTCTCTTCGCCACCTTCATGACCGTCGCGGCGGTCATCCCGCTGATCACGGTCGAATGGGCGCTCAGCGCGACCGCGGCCGGCGCGATCGTGTCGAGCTTCACGTTCTGCTATGCGGCCTCGGTGTTCGGCTTCGCCTGGGCCGCGGACCACTTCGGCGCAAAGCGCATGGTCGCGGTATCGGCCATCGCCGCCGCGG
>DATADT010000560.1:0-12301 GCA_036258355.1 Burkholderiales bacterium | reverse complement strand
ACCGGCGCATAGCGCCGGCGGTCCTCGCCGCCCTCGCCGGTATTCGATCTTCCGCCGATGCGGTTCATCGCGACGGCGAGCGTGGTGTGCGCCTCGGTCGAGATCGAGCCGAGCGACATCGCCCCGGTGGAGAAGCGCTTCACGATCTCCGCGGCGGGCTCAACCTCCTCGATCGGAACCGGCGGGCGCAGCCCGAAGCGGAACTCGAACAGGCCGCGGAAGGTCATGTGCCGCCGCGACTGGTCGTTGATCATCGCCGCGTACTCCTTGTACGTGGCGTAGGAGTTAGAACGCGAGGCGTGCTGCAGCTTGGCAATCGCGTCCGGCGTCCAGGTGTGATCCTCGCCGCGCACCCGCCACGCGTATTCGCCGCCCGCATCGAGCATGGTCGAGAGCACCGGGTCGCGCTCGTCGAACGCCGCCCGGTGGATTCGGATCGCTTCTTCGGCCAGGTCGAAGAGGTCGATGCCCTCGACGTTGGACGCGGTGCCGGTGAAGTATTTGTCGACCAGCGACTTCGCCAAACCGATCGCCTCGAAGATCTGCGAGCCGGTATAGGACATGTAGGTGGAGATGCCCATCTTGGACATCACCTTCTTGAGTCCCTTGCCGATTGCCTTGACGTAGTTCTTGACCGCCTTGCTCTTGTCCTGGGCCGACGCGAGGACGGTTTCGAGCGCGAGGTACGGGTGCACGGCCTCCGCGCCGTAGCCGCCAAGAAGAGCGAATTGGTGCACCTCGCGCGCGCCGCCCGTCTCGACCACGAGGCCGGTCGAGGTGCGCAGGCCCTTGCCGACGAGGTGCTGGTGGATTGCGGACAGGGCGAGAAGCGCCGGAATAGCGACGCGCTCGCGGTCGACCAGGCGGTCCGAGATGATGATGATGGAGTAGCCCGAGCGCACCGCGTCCTCGGCCTGCGCGGCGAGCGAAGCGAGGCGCGCCTCGATTGCCTCCTTGCCCCACGCGACGGGATAGGTGATATCGAGCTCGCACGCCCGGAACTTGCCGCCGGTGTAGCGCTCGATGTGGCGGACTTTCTCCATCTCGAAGAAGTCGAGCACCGGCTGCGACACTTCCAGGCGCAGCGGCGGGTTGAGCTCGTCGATGCCGAGAAGGTTGGGCTTCGGCCCGATGAACGAGACGAGCGACATCACCAGCTCCTCGCGGATCGGATCGATCGCCGGGTTCGTCACCTGGGCGAAGAGCTGCTTGAAGTAGTGGTAGACGGTCTTGTTCTTGTTCGACAGCACCGCTAGCGGCGAGTCGTTGCCCATCGAGCCGACCGGCTCCTCGCCCGCAGCGGCCATCGGCTGCAGGATGAACTTGAGGTCCTCCTGGGTGTAACCGAACGCCTGCTGCCGGTCGAGGAGCGACACCGCCGACTTGAGCGGCCGCGTCTTCTCGCTCTCGACCTCGTCGAGCTTCACGCGGATGCGCTCGATCCACTCGGCGTAGGGCCTGGCGCCCGCGAGCGTGTCCTTCAACTCCTTGTCGTCGACGATGCGGCCCTTCTCCAAGTCGACGAGGAACATCTTGCCGGGCTGCAGGCGCCACTTCTTGACGATTCTCTCTTCGGGCACCGGCAGGCAGCCGCACTCCGAGCCCATGATCACGAGCTCGTCGTCGGTGACGATATAGCGCGAGGGCCGCAGGCCGTTGCGGTCGAGCGTGGCGCCGATCTGGCGCCCGTCGGTGAAGGCGATCGACGCGGGCCCGTCCCAGGGCTCCATCATCGCGGCGTGGTATTCGTAGAACGCGCGGCGCGCCGGATCCATCAGCGTGTGGTTCTCCCACGCCTCGGGGATCATCATCATCATCGCGTGCGCCACCGAGTACCCTCCCATCACGAGTAGCTCAAGCGCGTTGTCGAACGAGGCCGAATCGGACTGACCGTCGTAGATGAGCGGCCAGATCTTGTCGAGATCCTTGCCGAGGATCGGCGACGAGATCGCGCCCTGGCGCGCGCGGATCCAGTTGACGTTGCCCCGCAGCGTGTTGATCTCGCCGTTATGGCAGATCATGCGGAACGGGTGCGCGAGGTCCCACGATGGGAACGTGTTGGTGGAGAAACGCTGGTGCACAAGAGCGAGCGCCGATTCGACGCGCGCGTCCTTCAGGTCGAGGTAGTACTCGCCCACCTGGTAGGCGAGGAGCATGCCCTTGTAGCAGACCGTGCGCGCCGACATCGACGGCACGTAGAACTCTTTTCCGTGCTTGAGCTTCAGCGCCTGGATGGCGTGGCCGGAGCTTTTGCGGATGATGTAGAGCTTGCGCTCGAGCGCGTCGGTGACGGTAACGCGCCGACCACGGCCGATGAACACCTGCCGGATGACGGGCTCGAGCTTCTTCGCCGGCTCGGCGAGGTCCGAGTTGTCCACCGGAACGTCGCGCCAGCCGAGCAGCACCTGGCCCTCGTCCTTGATCGCGCGCTCGATCTCGTACTCGCACGCGAGGCGCGAGGCCGGATCGCGCGGCAGGAACACCATGCCGACGCCGTACTGGCCGGCGGGCGGGAGCTTCACGCCCTGCTTGGCCATTTCCTCGCGATAGAAGCGGTCGGGGATCTGGATCAGGCAACCTGCGCCATCGGAGAGCTTCGGGTCGTAGCCGACCGCGCCGCGGTGGCTCAGGTTCTTCAGGACCGAGAGCCCCTGCTCGATGATGGCGTGCGATTTCTTGCCCTTGATGTGCGCGATGAAGCCGACGCCGCAGGCGTCGTGCTCGTGGGAGGGGTGATACAACCCCTGCTCGGGGAAGCTCATGACCGGTCTATTGAAATATACATTTACTGCGCTGCAGCGACAATGGCTTGGCGAACCGAACGCTCGTCGATATCGGCGCGCAACGCGGCGCGTCCCATTGCTTCGAGCACAACGAAGCGCGTCCTGCCCTTCACCGCTTTCTTGTCGAGCGCCATGATCTCCAGGAGCCGTTCTGGCGCAAGTGCCGGGCCATTCACAGGCAGTCCGGCGCGCTTCAGAAGCTCGCGCACGCGCGTCACTTCAGTTTTTTTCAAGTGACCCATTAGCGCCGATAACTCGGCAGCCATCACCATGCCTGCGGCGACCGCTTCGCCGTGCAGCCAGGCGCCGTAACCCGTCGCGGCTTCGATGGCATGGCCAAACGTGTGGCCGAAGTTGAGCAGCGCGCGCGCGCCCGACTCACGCTCGTCCTCGGCCACGATGCGCGCCTTCAACTCGCAGCTCCGGCGCACGGCGTAAGTCAAGGGTTCACGCCGGCGTGCGAGCAGCCCCTCGATGTTCGTTTCCAACCATTCCACGAACGCGGCGTCGAGTGCGAGACCGTGCTTTATCACCTCTGCGAGGCCGGAGCGCAGCTCCCGCTCGGGCAGCGTGTCGAGCGTCGCCAAGTCCGAGACCACGGCGCGCGGCTGATGGAAGGCGCCGATCATGTTCTTGCCGAGCGCGTGGTTGATCGCCGTCTTGCCGCCGACCGAGGAATCCACCTGGGCAAGAAGCGTGGTCGGCACCTGCACGAATGCGACGCCGCGCTGGTAGACCGCGGCGGCGAAGCCCGCAAGATCGCCGATGACGCCGCCGCCCAGCGCGACGATCAGCGTGTCGCGCCCGCAGCGCGCCTCGAGCAGCGCGTCGAACACGCGGTTGAGCGTCTCCCAGCTCTTCGCCTGCTCGCCGTCGGGCAGGATGATGTGCGCAACGCGCGCGCCTCCCAGCGCCAGCTTCACTTTCGAGAGGTAGAGCGGCGCAACCACCTCGTTGGTCACGATGGCGGCGCTGCCCCCGGCGAGGTACGGCGCATAGAGCTCGGTGCGCGAAAGCAGCTCCGAGCCGATGTGGATCGGATACGCGCGGCTGCCGAGCGCTATGCGGAGGCTTTCCACAGCTCTCCGAGCTTGTCGAGCAGGCCGCGCGCCAGCACCTGGACGCTTTGCCGGCCGGTGTCGACGACGAGGTCCGCGACACTGCGATACAGCGGATCGCGCTCGCGGTAGAGCTCGCGCAGCCGCGCGAGCGGGTTGCCGGTGGCGAGCAGCGGGCGGTTGCGGTCCTGGCGCACGCGCTCGTAGAGGTGCTCAGGAGTCGCGCGCAGGTACACAACGGTGCCTCGCTCAGCGAGAAGGCGGCGGTTCTCGGGCGCGAGCACGACCCCGCCTCCGGTAGCGAGCACGATTCCGTCGAGCTTGGTGAGCACGGCGATCGCCTGCGCCTCACGCGCGCGGAACCCGGACTCGCCCTCGATCTCGAAGATCACCGGGATCTTCACGCCGCAGCGCGCCTCGATCTCGTGGTCCGAATCGACGAACTCGAGCTTCAGGCGCCGCGCGAGCATTCGCCCGACGGTAGTCTTGCCGGCACCCATCATGCCGATGAGGTAGACGTTCCCCGCGTGTTGCATTTCGGCATTGTAGAAACAAAAGCGGCCGGGAGGTCCCGGCCGCTCTCCGCTCAACGGTAGAAAGAGAAGCGGGCGATCCTAGCGAATGGTGAGGCGTTCGTTCAAGACGCGAGGGGTGATGAACACCAGCAGCTCGGTCTTCGAGGTCGTCGAGGTCGTGTTCTTGAACAAGAAGCCCAAGATCGGAATGTCGCCCAGCAGCGGGACCTTGGTGACGTCGGTGCGGTCGTTTTCTTCGAAAATGCCGCCGATCACGACCGTCCCGCCGTTTTCGACCAGCACCTCGGTTTTGACGTGCTTGGTGTTGATGGCAACGCCGGCCGGCGTGGTGGCGCCCGGCTGGTCCTTGTTGACATCGAGGCTCATGATCACGTTGCCGTCAGGGGTGATCTGAGGCTTCACCTTTAGAGCGAGGTTCGCCTTGCGGAAGGAGACGGCGGTGGCGCCCGAGGAGGTCGCCTGCTGGTACGGAATCTCGGTGCCCTGCTCGATCACCGCCTCGACCTGGTCCGCCGTCAGCACTCGCGGGCTGGCGATGATTTTGCCCTTGCCGTCGGCCTCGAGCGCGGTGAGCTCGAGGTTGAGGAACCGCGTCGCCGCGCTGTTGAAAAGGATGAACGAGAATTGCCCGGCATTGAACGCGTTCAGGCCGGCCGCCGGCAGGTTGACGTTGGTGGCGTTGGCGAAGAAATCGGGAACGGTGGCGATCTGGCCGGTATGGAAGCCGGTGTCCGCGAGTCCCGCGCCGGCGGTGAAGCGCGGGCTGTTCTGGCCGAGGATGCGGTGGCCGCTTGCCTGAGCGTCGTGCAGACCGAGCCGCACGCCGAGATTGCGGCTGAAGCTGTCGTTCGCCTCCACGATGCGCGCCTCAATCATCACCTGGCGCACCGCGATGTCGATCTTGGCGATCAGCCGGCGCACCTCCTCCAGGCGGCTCGGCGTGTCCTGCACGAACAGCGTGTTGGTGCGCGCGTCTACCACGGCGCTGCCGCGCTTCGAGAGGATGCGCTGGGTCGGGTCGGAAAGCAGCTTCTGCACGTCGGCCGCCTTCTGGTAGTTCATCTGGAACGACTCGGTGCGCGTCTGCTCGAGGTCCGAGATCTGGTTTGCCGCCTCCAGCGCGAGCTTCTCGCGGGTGGCGAGCTCGTCACGCGGCGCGATCCAGATCACGTTGCCGCTGCGACGGCTGTCGAGCCCGCGCGTCTGGAGGATGATTTCGAGCGCCTGGTCCCAGGGCACGTCCTTCAGGCGCAGCGTAATGTTGCCCGTGACCGTGTCGCTCGTGATGATGTTCAGATCGGTGAAGTCCGCGATGACGTTCAGCACGGCGCGCACTTCGACGTTCTGGAAGTTGAGCGACAGCCGCTCGCCCGTATAGCGGCCCCTCTGCGCCGCGGCGCGCGACGGATCGGCCGCCAGAGGCTTCACCTCCAGGACGAATTGCGTGTCGGACTGGTAGGCGTTGTGCTCCCACTGGCCTCGGGGCTCGATCACCATGCGCACGTTGTCGGCCTGCTGGAAGGTGCTCACGGTGTTGACCGGAGTGCCGAAGTCTGTCACCTCGAGCCGCCGGCGCAGGTTCTCCGGCAGGGAGGTCTTGAGGAATTCCACGACGATGTTCTGCCCCTGCACCCGGATGTCGATCCCGGTGGTGCTGTCGGAGAGGTCAACCACCACGCGGCCCTCGCCGCCGCGGCCGCGGCGGAAATCGATGTCGCGCACGGCATGCTTGATGTCCTGGCGGCCCTCGGCGAACTGCGCCGCGCCGGCGCCCGAGGGCTGCGCCACCGGGGCTTGGGCGAGGATGATGACCAGCGTGTTCCCCTCAAGTGTCGCCTGGTGGCCGAGCGGACGGCGCAGGTTGAGCACCAGGCGCGTGCGGTCGGCGCTTTGCACGACGTTCATGCTGCGCAGCTCGCCCTGGGCGATGTCCTCGCTCGCGCGCCCCAGCGCGTTCACGGTATTGGGGAAGTCGAACGCGATGCGGGCCGGCGAGGCGACCGAGAAGTTCGCCGGCACGCTCTTCAGCGGCTCTTTGGTGGTGATCCGCACGACCGTGCGGCCCGCCTCCTGGCCGACCTGGAACTTGTCGATGCTGTTGGTTTGCGCAGCGCACAGTCCCAGGCCTGCCAGCCAGAGAAGGAACGCCTGGATGATGGTCGTGGCTTTGGTATTCATCGTTTTGCCTCCACCAGTTGCAGCGAGCTCATGCGCTCCACCCAGTCTCCGGTCGAGTCCTGGACCAGCTCTTTCAGGCTGATCTGCGCCTCGTCGATCTCGGTGATGACGCCGAAGTTCTGGCCCATGTAGTTGCCTTTCCTCACCCGGTAAAGGCTGGGGCCGGCCTTCACCAGGGCGAAGGTCTCCTTCTGCTGCGAGATCGTCCCGAGCATCTGGATCGACTCGAGCGGGAATGCCTCGAGCGGCTCGGGCGGGCGCTTCTTCTGCTCCTCGATCACGCTCGCCATGGCGCTCGGCGCGGCGCGGCCAGCCTGCGCCACCTCGATGCGCTCGGGCCGGAACGGATCGATCTGCCCTTCGGCGGTATACGGCACCGGCTCGTAGGGCTTCACCTGCGGGAGCGGGTCGACCCGCCCGCGCAGGTCCTTGGTAAGCACGTTCAGCTCCTCCTTGAGGTCGCCGTGCTCCTCGCCGGCGCAGCCGGCGGCGAGCGCGACGGCGAGCGCGGCGAGGCTGCTCGCGAGTCTGGTGGCGGCGCTCATCTCTTGGCGCCTTTCTTCGCCGCCTTGCGCTGCTCGGCGATCTCGTCGTCGTCGAGATAGCGGAAGGTGCGCGCGATGGCATCCATGGTGAGGATCCCGTCCTTGCCGGCGGCGATGCTGACGTCCTTCAGCGTGACGATGCGCGAAAGCTGTCCGACGTCGCTCGCGAACGCGCCCATGTCATGGTAAGTGCCGGTCACGCGCACGTCGATCGGCAGCTCTGCATAGAACTCGCGCCGCATCTCGGCGCCCGCCGGCTTGAACAGCTCGAACTGCAGGCCGCGGCCGAGCCCCGCCTGGTTGATGTCGACGAGCAGCGCGTCCATTTGCGACTTGTTGGGAAGCTGCTTCAGTAGCGCGCCGAACTGGGTGTCGATCTCGCGCAGCTGCTGGCGGTGCAGGTCGAGGTTGATCGCCTGCTTTTTCTTGTTGACGTACTCTTCCTTGAGCTTCACTTCATTGAGCCGGCCGGCCTCGAGCTCCTCGATCTGGCCTTGATTGAACAGGAAGAATCCCGCGACCGGCACGCCGACCAGGATGGCAAGCAGGACCAGGATCTTGGGCGCCGCACCCCAGGTGCCCGCGTCGCGCCAGTTCGTGCGCTTGAATTCCTCGACGAATGCGTTGAAGTCGATCGCCATGGCCTAGCCCTTCTTTGCCGCAGCCTTGGCGGCGTCCTTGGCCGGGTCCTTCGCCTCGGCGCGCTTTAGATTCAGGTACAGGTTGAATTCCGAGATGCGGCGCTTGTCGACGTTGGCCGATTTCACTTCGACCAGCGTCGGCTGCTCGAGCCACGGGGAGGCCTCGATGTTGCGCATCAGGGTGGACACGCGGGCGTTGGACTGCGCGAAGCCGGCGATATGGATCTTGGCCCCGTTCTGCTTCATCGAGCGCAGAAACACGCCCTCGGGCATCTGGCGCACCATCTGCTCCAACAGGTGCACGGTCTGGGCGCGATCGGCTTGCAGCGTCTCGATGATCTGCTTCCGGGCAAGCAGCGCCTGGATCTGGTTGCGCAGCTCGTTGATGTCGGCGATATCCTTGTCGAGCTTCTTGATCTCGTTCGCGAGGAAGGTGTTGCGGTCGTTCTGCACCTCGATCTGGCGGGCGTAGAACTGGTATATGAGGCCTGCGAGCGCCGCGCCGACCAGGAACGTGCCGAGCGCGACGGTGATAAAGTGCTGCCGTACGCGCTTACGCCGCTCGACGCGGTGGGGCAGCAGGTTAATGCGCGGATTCATTGGGGATCGAACCTCCTCATCGCCAGCCCGCAGGCGACGATCAGCGAGGGAGCGTCCGACATCAGGCGCTTGAGCTGAATCTTCGGCGAGGCCTGCATGAGCGCGAAGGGGTTGGCGACACTGGTCGGCACCTGGGTACGCGTGTGCACCACCTCGTCGAGCCCCGGAATCACGGCCGAGCCGCCGGCGAGCAGGATGTGGTCAACGGCGTGGTACTGCGTCGAGGTGAAGAAGAACTGCAACGCGCGTTGCACCTCCATCGAGAGGTTCTCCATGAAGGGCTTGAGCACCTCGGTGTCGAAGTCGTCGGGCAGCCCGCTGGAGCGCTTCGCGGTTTCCGCCTCCTCGGGGGTCATGCCGTAGCGGCTGACGATGTCCTGGGTGAGCTGGTTGCCGCCGAAGGCCTGCTCCCGGGTGTAGATGGACTGGTCGTTCCGCAGTACTGCGACGTTCATTACGTTTGCGCCAACGTCTACGACGGCCACGTTCTGATCCTTGCCGCCGCCGGGGAGGGCCTGCACCACGAGGGACAGCGCGCTCTGCTGCGCGAAGGACTCCACGTCCATCACGAGGGCCTTGAGGCCGGCTGAATCGGCGACCGCGACGCGGTCCTCGACCTTCTCCTTGCGCGTGGCGGCGATCAGGACTTCCTGCTCGTCGGCGTTCCCCGGCGACGGGCCCAGGATCTGGAAGTCAAGGTTCACTTCCTCCAGCGCGAACGGAATGTATTGGTTCGCCTCGCTCTCGACCTGCACCTCGAGCTCTTCTTCGCGCAGCGCCGCCGGAACGATGATTTTCTTGCTGATGACCGCGCCGCTCGGCACGGCCATCGCCACATGCTTGGTGCGCGTACCCATGCGAGCATGGGCGCGCTTCACGGACTCCGTGACGGCCTCGAGGTTGTTGATGTTGCCGTCCACCACGCAGTCGCGGGGGAGAGGCTCGATGGCGTAGCGTTCAACGCGATAACCGCTCTTCCCGCCGTCGACGAGCTCCAGCATCTTTACCGATGACGAGCTGATGTCCAGCCCGAACAACGGTGGTGCCTTCGCCGTGAACAGGTCGATTTTCATTATGGTTCCCCGGTATTTCCCCTTTTAGCGCCGCATCTTAGGTGCGATTCGCAGAAATGACGTGAAATGCTAGCAACAAGCCCCCCGGCTGTCTACCTAATTTTCCACAGGGGTAAGGGGTATCATTCTGGCGTTCCTGGACCGCTTGCAACAACGCCTGCTCCGACCCGCGCTAAGCCAGAAGAAAATGTGGATTCGGTACGTTGCGCTGCCGCTTGCCATCCTGGCCGGCTTGGCGCTCGCCGCGGTGCTGGCGGCTGGCCTCGTGGTGGTGCTCGCCTACCCCCAGCTGCCCTCGCTCGAGGCCCTGGGCTCGCAGCCGAAGATCCCCTTGCGCATCTATACGGCCGACGGTGTGCTGATCGGCGAGTTCGGCGAGGAGCGGCGCGCCGTCGTCTCGATCGCCGACGTCCCGCGGCAGCTCAAGAACGCGGTGATCGCTGCCGAGGACGAGCGCTTCTACGAGCACCCGGGTATCGACTACCTCGGCGTGCTGCGCGCCGCCTGGGCCAACCTGGTGGCCGGCGGCCGGCGCCAGGGAGCGAGCACCATCACCATGCAGGTGGCGCGGAACTTCTTCCTGTCCTCGGAAAAGACGCTGACGCGCAAGCTCTACGAGGCGCTGCTCGCTTTCAAGATCGAGCACAGCTTTTCCAAGGAGCAGATCCTCGAGCTCTACGTCAACCAGATTTATCTCGGCCAGCGCGCATATGGCTTTGCCGCGGCTTCGCAGATGTATTTCGGCAAGGCGCTCAACCAGCTCTCCCTGGCCGAGACGGCGATGCTGGCCGGCCTGCCCAAAGCGCCCTCGCTTTACAACCCGGTGGCAAACCCGCAGCGCGCCAAGCAGCGCCAGCAGTACGTGCTGCGGCGCATGACCGAGCTGGGCTACATTGATGCAACGCAATATGAGGACGCGGTCAAGACTCCGCTGCGCGCGCGCCGCGAGGTCGCCGAGTACTCGGTACACGCGGAATTCGCGGCCGAGATGGTTCGACAGGCGCTCGCGGAGCACTACCCGGAGGACGTCTACACGCGCGGCTTTCGCGTCTATACCACCCTGCGCAAGGCGGACCAGGAGGCGGCTTACCACGCCCTGCGCCAAGGAGTGCTCGAGTATGACCGGCGGGCCGGCTATCGCGGCCCCGAAGGCTATGTCGAGCTGCCGGCGAGCCCGGCCGACGAGGATCTGGAAGACGCTCTGGACGACCACCCGGACAACGACGACCTGCTCGCGGCGGTGGTGCTCGCCTACGACGGCAAGCAGGTGCAGGCCGGCGTGCGCAACGGCGAGCGCATCGTCATCACCGGGCCGGGCCTGCAGTTCGCCGCGCGTGCGCTCGACTCGAAGGCCGCGCCGCAGCGGCGCATCCGCAAAGGCGCGATCATCCGGGTGCAGCGCGACGGGAAGAACTGGCAGATCGTACAGTTGCCCGAGGTCGAGGCTGCGTTCATCTCGCTCGATCCGCAGGATGGCGCGATCCGCGCCCTGGTCGGCGGCTTTGATTTCAGCCGCAACAAGTTCAACCACGTTACCCAGGCGTGGCGCCAGCCGGGATCCTCGTTCAAGCCGTTCATCTATTCAGCGGCGCTGGAGAAGGGCTTTACCGCCGCAACGGTGATCGCCGACGAGCCGGTCGTGCTGGAGGCCGAGCAGACCGGGAGCCAGCGCTGGGAGCCGAAGAACTACGACGGCAAGTTCGAAGGGCCGATGCGCCTGCGGACTGCGCTTGCGAAATCCAAGAACATGGTGTCGATCCGCATTCTTGATGCGATCGGGCCGAAGTACGCCCAGGACTACGTAACGCGCTTCGGGTTCGAGGCCGAGCGCCACCCGGCTTACCTGACCATGGCGCTCGGCGCCGGTTCCGTGACTGCCTGGCAGATGGCGCGCGCCTATTCGGTGTTCGCGAACGGCGGCTATCTCATTCAACCGTACTTCATCCACAAGATCGTGGACGATCGCGGCAACGCGCTCGCGCTCGCCGAGCCGCGGCGCGCCAGCGACGAGGCGCTGCGCGTCCTCGACCCGCGCAATGCCTTCATCATGGACAACATGATGCAGGACGTGACCCGCTACGGCACCGCGGCCCGCGCGGCACGGCTCGGCCGCGCGGACCTCGCGGGCAAGACCGGCACGACCAATGAGTTCGTCGACGCGTGGTTCGCCGGCTACCAGCCCGGGCTCGTCGCCGTGTCCTGGGTCGGCTTCGACCAGCCCAAGACCCTCGGCCGGAACCAGACAGGCGGCGTGGTTGCGCTGCCGATCTGGCTCGGCTACATGGAACGGGTGCTTGCCGAATACCCGGAGATATTGCGCAGCGTGCCTGAGGGCATCGTGGCCGTGCCTACCGGTCCGCTCGCCGGCGAGTCCACCAAGATGGTGCCGGAGTACTTCTACCGCGAGGCGGTGCCGCCACCCGAAGTCCTGCAGCCGCTGCCGCCGCCGGCGCCGTCCCAGCCGGCACAGCCCGCGTCACCCCAGCAGACGAACCCGCCTGCCTAGCTGGCGGGAGACGAGTTCCGACAGCGCCCCGAACAGCTCCTCGCCGCTACGCGTGTCGCGCCATGCCGTCCCGTCCCAGCGGAAATGGAACCCGCCGGTGCGCGCCGCAACCCAGATCTCGCGCGCGGCGCCGTGCCGATTGACGATGATCTTCGAGCCGTCGTCGAACTCGATCTCAAGGATGCTGCCTTCCTTGAGCTCGAAGTCGGCTTCGACTGCCGCCGCCTCCAGCGCACCCTCGATGGCTTCCAGCGCAGCAGCGGCGCGCGCTTCGAATTGGCTTTCGTCCATGGGGTAGCATGGGGATTCTATGCGCAAGGTTCCCCCGCTTCTCGTCATCGTGGCTTTGGCGCTCGCCGCCGGCTGCGGCAAGAAGGGGCC
>DATADT010000559.1:0-3579 GCA_036258355.1 Burkholderiales bacterium | reverse complement strand
GAACGTGCCCGCCACCTACGACAAGCAGTTCTCCGACGCGATGGTCAAGCTCGAGAAGGGCAAGTACACGGAAACGCCGGTGCGTACGCGCTTCGGCTTCCACATCATTCAGCTCGACGACGTGCGCCCGGCCAAGTTCGTCACCCTGGCCGAGGCAAAGCCAAGGATCCAGCAGAAGCTGGCGCAAAACAGGATCGAAGAGCTGGTACGGGGGCTAAGGGCCAAGGCAAAGATCGAGTAAATCGATCGAATAGGAGTCCTCATGGCCAGGAAGTACGGCAGGAAGGCATCCCGGAAGGTCCGCCAGGCGATGCGCGAACGCAAGCGGGGCACGCTGCGCAGCGGGCGCTCCGGAAAAAAAGTGAAGAGCCGCAAGCAGGCAATCGCCATCGGCCTCTCGCAGGCGCGCCGCGCGGGCGCGAAAGTGCCACGCAAGCCCAAGTCCTCGCGCAGGAAGAAGTAGGGCCGGGGCGCTCCTGGCTCGTCGTGCGGGGCAATCTGCTCGATGAGCCGGTGGACGCCATCGTCAACGCGGCGAACGGCCACCTCGCCCATGGCGGCGGCGTGGCCGGCATCATCTCTCGCGCCGCCGGCCCGGAGCTGCAGGCCGAGAGCGATGCCTTGATTCGCAGGCTCGGCCCCCTGCCCACCGGCTCTGCAGTCGTCACGACCGCCGGAAAGCTTCCTTTCAAGGGCGTGATCCACGCCGTCGGCCCGCGGCAGGGCGAAGGCGACGAAGAAAGGAAATTGGTCCAGGCCCTCACGTCGGCCTTTGCGCGGGCGAACGAGAAAGGCTGGACCTCGGTGTCCTTCCCGGCGGTCTCGAGCGGCATCTTTGCCGTGCCGCTCGACGTTTGCGCTCGCGCCTACGTGAAAGCCGCCCGGGCCTCGCCGCTGCGTAATGTGCGGCTATGCTTGCGCGACCAACCGGTCATCGATGCCGTGATGAAGGAGCTATCCAGATGAGAAGTTTCGTCCTCGGGCTGATGGTGGCGCTTGCGGCCCCTGCGTTTGCACAACAGCAGAAGCTCGAGAAGGCGGCCTTCGCCGGCGGCTGTTTCTGGTGCACCGAGGAAGCGTTCGAGAAGGTGCCGGGCGTGGTGTCGGTCGTCTCCGGCTACATGGGCGGCAAGGTGAAAAACCCGACCTACGAGCAGGTCTCGAGGGGCATGACGGGCCACACCGAGGTGGTCGAGGTGACCTACGACCCCGCGAAGGTGAGCTACGAGAAGCTGCTCGACACTTTCTGGGTCAACCACGACCCGACCGTAAGGGACCGGCAGTTCTGCGACTCGGGCTCGCAATACCGGCCCGAAATCTTCTATTACGGCGACGAGCAGAAACGCCTCGCCGAGGCCTCGAAGGCGAAGTGGGAGAAGCAGAAGCCCTTTCGCCAGCCGATCGTCACGCCGATCACCAAGGCGAGCGAGTTCTGGCCGGCGGAGGACTATCACCAGGACTACTACAAGAAGAACGCGCTTCAGTACCGGTTCTACGTGACCGGCTGCGGCCGCTACGCGCGCCTCGATTCGCTCTGGGGCTCGTTCAGAAAGCAGCAGTAGTCACTTCTTCGCGCGCTGCCTGCCGATGCGCTCGGCCTTCTGCATCGCGTGCTTTTCCTCCTCGGACTTGGGCTCGGCGTCCTTCGCGGCCTTGTTCACCTTGCCGGACTTCACGAACTTTTCCGTGCGCTCGTTGTAGTCCTTGGTCCCGCTGTAGCTACCCTCGCCTTCGACGCCGTCTTTTTCGCCCTTGTCCTTGTCCTTGCGTTCCTGTTCCATTGTCGCGCTCCTTCAGGGAAATCCTGTATTCCCGAGCAAGGGGCATGCCAGAGAATCCGAGCGCACCGTTACAGGGAAAGCACGGTTCACACGACAGAAATCACCGCGCGCCGGGCGTAGCCTTGACGTTTTGGGGAGACGCCGAATGACAGCTGAGCATGCGAACTTCATCACCAAGCTGCGCGAGATCGAGGAGCACGCGAACGCGCTGCGCGCCGAGCTTGCGCCGGGGCTGGCGAGCGCCCGGGTGCGGCACATCGTCGGGCTGGCGAAGACGCTGCGCGGGCGGCTGGAATTCGGCGGCGCCTCGATCATGGGCCGGGCGCCCGCGCCCGCCCCGCGCGAGCCGAGCGCGCCCGGCTAGAACTTGCGCACGCGCTCGATCTGGCTGATACGGCCGCCGATCACCAGGATCGTGGTCGTGAACGGATCGACCGTGGTGGGAAGGTAGGTGTAGTGCCTGATCCCGTAATCGTCCGAAAAGAGGACGTCGGGCGATCCAGCAACGGTGAGCAGCTCACCCTCCGACATGCCGCGCGAGAGCGAGATGTACCTGCGGAAATCGAGGCCGCGCGGGCGCGGCGGCGTCGCCGCGGCGCGCTCCGCGGCCAGCCGCGCATCGAGCTCCTGCTGGCGTGCAAGCCGCTGCTCGAGCCTCTCGCCCTGGCAGCGCACGGTGTAGCACTCGGCGCTCTCCGGTGAAGGCGGCCCCGCCTTCGCTTCCCGGTCGAATACCGTCGCTTTCGCCCCCTGCGGCGGCGACGAATTGGAGTAGTGCACCGTGCCCTTCTCGTCCACCCAGCGATAAATCTGCGCCGACGCGCTCGTGGCGGAGAGCAGCACCGCGGTCAACAGCGCCGTTCGCATGGGCTCTAGGCTACCGCGCGACCCGTTTGCCGGGAAGCTCGACTCGGTAACCGTTTGTTTCAGGCGTAGCGCCCCAGGCGCACCATCGTGTTCCCCGGCTTGACGTGCGCGGTGGAAGGCATCACCAGGACGCAGTTGTCGTAGGGAGTCTTCCAGACCCGGTCGCCGTCCATGGCCACGACCGTGCCCGCCTTTTCGAGCACCTCCAGGCCTTTCCAGGGCCGGGCGAAGCGAAACGCCGTGCTGAGGGCGGTAACGGGCTCGGTGACACGTATGACCCGCTGCCTCGCAGGCGGCGCAAGGCGCAGCCGAGGCTTGATGAAGAATTCGTCCACCAGGCCGGTCACCTGCAGGAAGCGCAGCGTCGTGTCGATGGCAACATCGACCGAGCTCTTTTCCCAGTGCTGCCCCGCCTCGATCAGGAGCGCGTTCTTCGGGCTCGCGGGGTCGCCGAACCCGCCGCGGTCGCGCATGCGCAGTCCCGCCGGGTGGCCGGTGTCGATCAAGAGATCGGCCGGGACGCCGACGCGGCGAGCGAGCTCGGCCCCCTTGTCCAGCATGCCGCATACCATGATCGGGCGGCACGGCTCGGTCATGGTGTGGAGGTCGAGCAGGTAGTCGGCCGCGTCGACGAACGGGCGAAGCTCCCGGGCGCGCCTCAGCTCGGCCGAATCGCGCGGCCCGAGCAGCACCGTGTCGGCCCAGACACGGTTGTAGTCCTCGTCGATGCAGCGCGAGCGATCGGGGTCGGCGAAGTCGAAGCGCTCGAACGCGGCGACATTCGCGAAGCCCAGCGTCAGCTTGCCTTTCAGGGGTTTGACTTTCTCCTTGAACAGATAATCCAACGCGATCGCGCCGGAGAATTCGTTGCCGTGCGTGAGCGCCTGCACCATGACGTTCGGTCCAGGCTTGCGCGAGTCCAGGATGTGGA
>DATADT010000558.1:0-11816 GCA_036258355.1 Burkholderiales bacterium | reverse complement strand
CAGAGCATCCTCGAGCTCCTCAAGATCGACGCCGGCATCGACGAGCTCGTGGCGCGGCGGGCCACTGCGCGCGAGATCCTCACCGCGGCCCGCGCGAGCGGCTTCAAGACGCTCGCCGACGACGGTGTGCGGCTGGTGCGCCTCGGAGTGACCGCGCTGGACGAAGTGATGCGCGTGGTCGACTTAACCGACCGCATGGCATAGAAGGGAAACGCCTACGCCGTTCTTCACCTACAAAGCCATCGACCTGGCGGGAAAGACCGTCGTCGGCCGCCTCGAAGCCGTGAACCTGTTCGACCTCGAGCAGCGGCTCGCGCGCATGGAGCTCGACATGGTCGCGGGCGCGCCGGCGAGCAACATGTCGCGCATGTTGCGCGCCGGAGGCGTCAAGCGCCAGGACCTGATCAATTTCTGTTTCCATCTCGAGCAGCTCGCCACCGCCGGAGTGCCGCTGGTAGAGGGCCTCGTCGACCTGCGCGACAGCGTGGAAAACCCGCGCTTTCGCGAGGTTGTCTCCGGGCTGATTGAGTCCATCCAGGGGGGCAGCAATCTGTCGCAGGCGCTTGCCGAGTACCCCGGCGTCTTCAGCAAGGTATTCGTGAGCCTCGTGCGCTCCGGCGAGCAGACCGGGCGGCTCCCCGAGGTGCTGAAGAGCCTCACCGAGTCGCTCAAATGGGAGGACGAGCTCGTCGCGCAGACCAAGAAGCTCGCCATGTATCCCGCGTTCGTGGGCGGCATCGTGGTGATCGTCACGTTCTTCCTCATGATCTACCTCGTGCCGCAGATGACCGCGTTCATCCGCAACATGGGGCAGAACATCCCGCTTCAGACGCGCATCCTGCTCGCGGTGTCGAGCTTCTTCGTGAACTATTGGTGGGCCATCGTCGCCGCCCCCTTCGTCGTCTGGGCTGGCCTCAAGCTGGCGATCCGCACCTACCCGAAGGTGGCGTATGCGGTCGACGAATACAAGGTCACCATGCCGCTGGTGGGGCCGATCCTGCGCAAGATCATCCTTTCGCGCTTCGCGTCGAGCTTCGCGATGATGTATGCCTCCGGCATCACGGTGCTCGACTCGATTCGAAGCTGCGAGGAAATCGTGGGCAATCTGCCGATCGAGCAAGCGCTGCACCGCGCCGGGCAGCAGATCGCCGAAGGCAAGAACCTCACGGCGGCGTTTCAGGACGTGGCGCTCTTCCCGCCGCTCGTGATCCGCATGATGCGCGTCGGCGAGAACACCGGCAACCTGGACACCGCGTTGCTCAACGTCAGCTACTTCTACAACCGCGAGGTGCGCGAGGGGATCGCCAAGCTTCAGGCGCTGATCGAGCCGGCGCTCACCGTGGTGCTCGGCGCGATCCTCGGCTGGGTGATGCTCTCGGTGCTCGGCCCGGTGTACGACGCCATCTCCAAGATGAAGTTCTAGCGCGGTCATGGCGCGCCACCTTCTCTACTTCACCGCCGATAACCACTACCTTTACTCGAGCGCCGGGCACCGGCTCGAGCTCGAGGCCAAATTCTCCGCAGACGACTCCGGCATCACGACCTTCCGCGAGCACCTGCGCGGGCGCAAGGGCACGCTTTTCGCCGTGGTGGCCGACCTTGCCGGCGAGGATTTTCACGAAGAGCAAGTGCCGCTGCTGCGCGGAGCCGACCGTGACGCGATCGTGCAGCGGCGCCTGGCGCAGCGGTATCGGGATACGCGGCTTGCCGCTGCCCTCTCGATCGGTCAGGTCGCCGGGCCACAGCGGCGCAACGAGCGTCTGCTGCTCACCTCGTTCACCAACACGCAGCAGTTCACGCCCTGGCTCGACGCGCTGGAGGAATCCGGCGCCCGGCTCGCCGGGGTGTACTCGGTGCCGCTGCTCGCGCCGGCTCTGGCGGCGCGGCTCGCCCCGCGCGCGCAGCGCGCCATAGTCGTCACCGCCAACCGCGCCGGGCTGCGGCAGTGTTTTGTCGAGGACGGAAGACTGCGCTTCGCGCGCCTGGAGCGCACGGTGGACATGGTGCCGCAGGCGCTTGCCGCCTTCGCGCGCTCGGAGACCATGCGGCTCGCGCAGTACCTCGCGACGCTGCGCGCCGTGCCGCGCGATGGCGCGCCGCTGCAGGCGCTGGTGGTGGCGCCGCGCGGTGAGCGCGCCGCTTTTGAGCAGGCGCTCGTCTCGGACGCGCGCGTGGCGTTCCAGACGGTCGATATCGCGCAGGCGCTCGGCGCGGTCGGGCTGCGCCAGGTCCCGGAGGGCGCGGGTGCCGAGGCGCTCTACCTTCACCTCGCCGCGCGCAAGCCACCGCGCGAGCAGTTCGCGAGCAGCGACGATCGCCGGCGCTACTTCGTATGGCGGCTGCAGCGCACGGTCGTCGCGGCGGGCGCGCTTGCTTTCGCCGCATGCGCGCTATATGCGAGCAGCCGCTGGCTCGAGACCTACGAGCTGCGCGCGGGCGCAGCAGATCACGCGCGCGAGGCGCGCAGCGCGGCCGAGCGCTACGCGCGCATTACCGCGGCCTTCCCGGTGACCGAGACCACGACCGAGAACCTGCGCGTCGCGGTGCTCGAGTTCCGGCGCATCGCCGAGGCGAGCGCCCAGCCGGAATCCGCGCTGGTGCATGTGTCGCGGGTTCTGGAGCAGTTTCCCCAGATGGATCTCGATGCGGTGAATTGGCGGCTGGGAGGGCTAGGCGAAAACCGTGAGGTCGAGCGCGCGGGCGCCGCCGCGCCGGTGCGTGCAGAGCACGCGGTGATCGTCGAGATCGCGGGGCGCGTGAACGCTACGCAGCGCAACGACTACCGCGGCATCACGGGACAGGTCCAGGCTTTCGCCAACGCGCTTGCGAGCGGCGGCTACCAGCTGGCGCGCACACAGCTGCCGTTCGACGTGACCTCCGAAGGAACGCTGACCGGCGATATCGGCGGGCGCGACTCGGGCGAGGCGCCGCGCTTCACCATCACCCTTGCGCGAGGGCTGCGATGAACTTCACGCGCGAAGAGCTTGTCCGGCTCGCCTTCCCGACCCTGGCGGCGATCGTGCTCCTCGCCGCGGGTGTCTGGCTGGTTACGATCGCCGGCGAGTCGCGCGTCAAGGCCCAGGCGCAGTTCGCCGCGGCGCACGCCGAGCGCCGGCAGAACGCCGACCGCCTCGCGCGCATCGCCGAGGAGGAGCGCGAAGTCAGGGAGAAGCTCGACGTCTACAAGCAGCTCAAGCGCCTCAACATCCTGGGCGAGGAGCGGCGCCTCGAATGGGCCGACGCGATCTCGCGTATCCGCAACGAGCGAGAGCTGCTCGACCTCACATACCGCGTCAACCGCCAGCGGCTCCTCAAGTCGCTGCCCGGCAAGCCGGGTAGCGTGGATTTCTATGCAAGCACCATGATCGTGCAGCTGGATCTCCTGCACGAGGAAGACCTGCTGCGCTTCCTCGCCGACCTGCGTGCCTCGGGCAACGCCTATTACTCGGTAAGAAACTGCTCGATGCGGCGCACCGGCCAGGCGGCGACCGGGACCACGATCACGCCGCGCCTGCGCGCCGATTGCGAGATCGACCTCATCACGGTCATGGACCGAGGGGCGAAGACATGAAGCGGCTGTGTCTCATGGCCTTGCTCCTGGTTCCCACCGCTTCCGTCTCGCAGGAAGTCGGCCGGCTGTTCTTCACACCTGAGCAGCGCGCCGCGCTTGACGCCCGGCGCAAGGCGCGCGTGCCCGACAAGCCCGCCGCGGTAGTCGTGGCCTCGCCGACCACGAAGCTCGACGGGTACGTCAAGCGCTCGGGCGGGCCCTCCACGGTATGGGTGAACGGCGAGCCGCTGCCAGAAGGGGCCGGCGACGCACCGCGCATTGGCCCGAGGGTCTCGATCTCGGTCGGCGAGGGCGGCCGGCGCGCGGCCCTGCGGCCCGGCGAAGTTCTCGATCGCGGCACGGGCGAGATCCGCGACGTGATCGGCGACGGCGAGATCCACGTCCGCCGGCAAGCGAGGTAGGCATGCGAGCGCGCGGATTCAGCCTGGTCGAGCTCTCGATCGTGGTCCTGGTGATCGGCATCGTGCTCACGATGGGGATCGGCGCGTGGACCGCCAACCTGGAGAACCAGGCGCACGCCGCGACCGCGCAGCGGCAGGCCGCGATCAAGGAGGCGCTTAGCGGCTACCTGCGCCGCAACAACCGCCTTCCCTGCCCCGACACCAACTTCACCGCGCCGGATGGCCTGGAGAACCGTACGACCGCCGGCGATCCCACCACCGCCTGCTCGGCGGCGTTCGGAATCCTTCCTTACGTGACGCTCGGCCTCGCGCGCGACGCGGCACGCGACGGCTGGGGCAATTTCTTCTCCTACCACGTCTCGAATACGAACATCACGGCTCTGACCGACGGCAGCTGGAGCGCGAACACCGACTGGACGCGCAGCGCCTGGTTCCGCCCCGGCAACACCGGGCTCATCACGGTCAACGACCGCAACGGCGCCACCGTGACGCCGATCGCGACCGGGGTGGTGGCAGTAGTGCTATCTCACGGACGCAATGGGTTTGGCGCCTACACGGTCGGCGGTACGCGCAATACGCTGCCGACTGCCGGGACCGATGAGGAGAGCAACACCAACGCGAACACTACCTACTACCGGCGCGAGCTCACTACCAGCGATGCCGCGACCGGCGGGCCGTTCGACGACCAGGTCCTTGTCCTGACTGCAAGCGACCTGCTCGAGTCGCTGTTCCGCGACGGCTCGCTGCGCGCGCCGGCCTCCGTGGCCAATGACGCGCTTCAAAGATTCAAGCTGGGGGTGATCGGCCATGCGATGGGCTGGAACTCTACTTACGGCGGCAGCAGCTGCACGGGCGCATCCACGCCGAAGTGCCGACGGCTCTCGACCGCAGATACCTCGGACGGCCTTGCGGACGGGGCGGACAACGACAACGGGGTGCTGCCCTACATTACTCTCGGCATTCCGGCCGCCGAAGCGCTCGACCCTTGGGGCATGCGCTATCGCTACAAGCCGAACTACCTGGTCATCGTCAACAGCCCCAGTTACGGCATCAGCAGCGCCGCGCCCGCCGCGAACACCGTCGCCATGCAGATCTACTCGACGGGACCCAACCGGACGGACGACGGCGGGGTCGGCGACGATATCTTGATTTCCGTCTCGGTAGGCGAGGTGCGCGGCTACATGGGCACCTTGCTGCCGTGAGCTGCCGCGGCTGGACCCTGATCGAGATCGCGCTTGTCCTGGCCGTGGTCGGCATCATCCTCGGCATCGTCGCCAGCACGTCCGGCAGGAGCCTGATCGGCGCCTCGCACAGTCAGGCTGTGCAGGCGACGGTGAAGGACCTGTCCGAGGCGATCGTGCGCTTTCGCGAGCGCTACGGCTACCTCCCCGGCGACATGCCGAACGCCACTGCCCGGATCCCGAGCGTACTCGCGGGCTCGTGCTCGGCAACGGCGAACGGCAACGGCGATGGCCAGATCGATGCCGGCGATGAAGTCGCCTGCGTCCCGAACCATCTTTTCAACGCCGGCTTCATCAAGGGCGGCACCGGCCCCATTACCCTCAGCCAGAGCGACAGGCTGATCACGATCCGCGCGGTCGCGCGCAGCGCAAGCGGTGTAACAACCTTCGCAACCAGCACGCGCAACGTAATCGAGGTCCTGAACCTCTCCTGCCGCTCGGCGCAGGAACTAGACGCCAAGAGCGACGACGGCAATTTCGCTTCCGGCAACACGCGAGCGAGCGTAGCGTCGTGCGTCGAGGGCGGCACGAACGACCCCGTGCCGTCCATGGCGGTCGGCCTCTAGCAGCGGCTGCTCCACGCGTCCAATCCGGGCGCGGGCGGTGACTTTTCGCACACCCTCGCGATCTAGAACCGCGTTTCGGCGCCGCGCCACGTGCCTAGACTGGCGACGCCATGCTCGGCTCCTCCGGCACACGCCGCCAGCGCGGCGGCGCGCTCCTCGCCCTCGCCGCCGCCATGGTGCTCGGCACTACATGGATGCTGGTGTCGGCTTTCGGCCTGGCCTCACGCACGTCGGCCCAGACGGCGCACAACGCCAGGATTCTGGCTGAGGCAAAGGCCGCGCTCATTGCCTGGGTGGCGGCGAACGCGCTGGAGCCGGGCGAAGCGAATCCCGGCCGCCTACCTTGCCCGCAGGCGTGGGGCGACGTCGGCTCGCCCAACGAGGGCCGGGCGGCCCCGAGCTGCGCCAATCCGACCGGCTGGCTGCCCTGGCGCACCCTCGGCCTGCCCGAGATGCTGGATGCTTCGGGCCGGCCGCTTTGGTACGTGGTGTCGCCGGGATGGCACCTGCCGAAAAGCGGCGCCGCGCTGAAGATCAATTCGAACACTCCGGGAAACCTCACGCTGGACGGACGGCCTGTGATCGCGCTCCTCATTGCCCCGGGGAGCCCGCTCAACAGCGTGCCGACAGCAAGCCAGCTCGCGGCCGGCTGCCTGGCGCGCTCGCAGTCGACATCGCGCGCCGTGCCGCCCAACCCGCGCGACTACCTCGAGTGCCATGGCGCGCAGGCGTTCCGGTCCGGAGTGGCCGACAACGCCATCAACCCCGTGTTCAACGACCAGATCGTCGCGATCAGCGCCGCCGATCTCATGCCGGCGCTCGAGGCGGCGATTGCCAAACGGATCGAGCGCGACGTGGTGCCGCAACTCCGGCAGGTCTATGCCACCCCGGCCTGGGGATTAAGCGCCGAGCACGCGGTGTATCCGTTCGCCGCTCCCTTCGCCGATCCCGGGACGTCGAGCTTCCGCGGCGCCGCAGATGCGCTTCAAGGACTGCTGCCCTTCAACGAGACCCAGGGCTGCAGCGGTGCGCGCTGCCTCCCCGAGCTCGTCGGCTATGCCGCGACGCCGGAGAACGCGGTTGAAGTGCTCGGCTACGGGCACATCCATTCGCAGAGCTGCGTCTGGGAAAGCCCCGATGTGCGCCGCTGCGAAGGCGAGTATCGCGAAAGCGAACCCGAGCCCTGGCGGCCGGTCCGCATCGAAATGACCGTGACGTTCACCAACGTGGCGATGGGCCTGCGCGCGCTCGATCCGGTGAAGCTCGAGGTCGCGGCGCGCAGCAACGTGGTCTTCGGTCCCTGGCAGCCGCAGCCGGTGACGTATTCGGCCACGATGAACGACGGCGCGGCCGCCGGCAAGCCGGCCGGTTCGGTGACCGTCACCTTCGGAGCCACGCTGCCCAACATCGACGCGATGGGCTGGGGGAGCGGCGCGCAGTTCCGCATCCGCGTCGATCGCGGCGTGATCGCGGATCATCCGCTGCTCGACCCCGCGGCGCCGGTCACCGGCTGGTTCGTGCGCAACGAATGGTACCGGCTGCTCTACTACGCGCTCGCGCCGGGCCATGCCGCGAGCGCCGCGCCGCCGCGCGCGTGCGGCAGCTGCCTGCAAGTCGCGAACCTCGCTCCCGCAGGCAAGCAGCGCGCAATCCTTATTCTTGCCGGCCGCAGCCTGCACGCGAGCGAGCGGCCCAACGGCCGGCTGGCCGATTTTCTCGAAGGCGCCAACGTAGACCTCGACCTCGACTTCGAGCAGCGCCCGGTGAATTCCGCCTTCAACGACCGCATCGTGGTCGTGGCGGGGAACCCGTGAAGCTTGCTCCGCGCGGCTTCACGCTGATCGAGCTGGCCGTTGTGCTCGCGATCATCGGCCTGCTGCTCA
Source organism: Burkholderiales bacterium (assembly GCA_036258355.1). GTDB lineage: Bacteria > Pseudomonadota > Gammaproteobacteria > Burkholderiales > SG8-39 > SCGC-AG-212-J23. The sequence continues at coordinate 4,154 of DATADT010000558.1, read as the reverse complement.
GCTCGATGCTGTTCAGCCTGTCGGCGCAGGTCGAAAGCCGCAATCGGAACGACACGCAACGGCGGCTCGAGGAAGCAAAAGAGCTCTTGCTGAGCTTCGCGCTGGTCAATGGGCGGCTGCCGTGTCCCGGCGTCACTAGCGGCGACGAGGCCGGCGGGGGCGTTGCGCCGTGCGCCGCGAGCTACGCCGGCTTCCTGCCGGCGAAAACGATCGGCTTCCAGCCGAGCGACAGCGCCGGGTTCGGGCTCGACGCGTGGGGCAACCGCATTCGCTACGCCGTTTCAGCGACCGATTGGGGGGCCGCGCCGGCCCGCTTCACGCGCCAACATGGTGCGGGTGCCGCCTGGAGCATGTCGCAGAAGCCGGCCGACCTCGTGGTCTGCAGCGCGGCGCCGGCAGTCGCCTCCGCTGTGGCGTGCGATCCGAACACCAGCATCACCAACCAGAATACCGTCGTCGCGGTCGTGTTCTCTACCGGCAGAAACGGGCCGGGCGCGAGCGGCGCGAACGAAGCGCGCAACTTGGACGCGAATGCCTTGTTCGTCAGCCGCACCCCGGACCCGCCGGGCGCACCGGGCGGAGAATTCGATGATCTGGTGGTGTGGATGCCGGTGGGGCTGCTCTACGGACGGATGGTGGCGGCGAGCGTACTTCCCTGAATCAAAGCAAAGCACACTTCGCCCTGGCGGTTTGACTCGAGCTCGAACCGGTAGCCGCTCGACTCCGCGAGCCGCGCGGCCTGATACAGGCCGATGCCGAGGCCGTTGCGCGAGGCGACCGGGGCGCGCAGCAGCGTCGCCGCGAGCTCAGGCGGCACCGCTGCGCCGCTGTCGCACACACGCAGCGTAATACGCTCGCCGCATGCGAGCGACACGCGCACACGCACGCCCGGGTCAGCGGCGCGCTTCGCAAGCGCGTTGCGCATGAGGTTGTCGGCTACGGTGTCGAAGAGCGATCGCGGCAGGCGCGCACCCGCGGGTAGCGCCGGTGCCTCGAACTCGACCCCCTCGGCGCGATACTGACGCACGAGCGCGTCCCACCAGGTGCACGCGGCGACGTAGGTCTCGCCCGCGGCCTGCGGGCGCTGAAATTTGCCCAGCGTGTCGGCGAGCCGCCGCTCGATAAGCGGCAGCTGCCGGCGTACCAGCGCCTGCAGCTGCGCCGGGTTGCGCGTTGCCTCGTCTTCGCGCGCCACCGAAGTCAGCACGGAAAGGGACTGCAGCAGGTTCTTGATGTCGTGCGTCAGGCGGGCGCCGGTCTCGTGCACCGCCTGCAGGAAGCTCGCCTGGCGCAGCTTTTCCTCGCGGAGCTTCGCGGCATAGAACTCCCCGAGCAGCTGGCCGAGGAGATGCAGGTGCCACCGCAGCGCCGGCCCGAGGCGGTAGCGCGAGTAGATGGTGAGCTCGAGCTCCGCGGTCGCGTACTCGAGCGCGTGCGGGGTGCGGCTGCCGACTTCGCCCGCCTGCCGCTCGCCTTCCGCGCCGGCACGCCACTGCACGCCCGCCACCGAGGGCAGGCGCAGCAGCGCGGCGAGCGACTTCTCGAGAAAGCGCTCCGGTCGCGCCTCGCTTTGGAGTAGCTCGGCAAGCAAGTGCAGCCACTTCTCCACCGGCAGCCCGATCGAGAAGAGGTACCTCGCGAAGAACACCCCGACGCCGCCGCTGCGCGGGTTCCAGGCGAGCGCGACGAGCAGCAGGGCGCCCGCGGTCAGGAACACGGTATAGGTAAGCGCCTCCAGGTACGGCATGCGCCGCAGGGTCATGAACGTAAAGCTGCCCAGGATGATCACGACGAGCAGCAGCATCAGAAAAAGGCTGTAGAAGAAGTCGATGAGGTGTGCGGAGTCTCCGGCGTCGGGCTCGGCGGGGAGCAGCGCAATGACGACGAACGCGAGCGGCAGCAAAAACTCCGCGTACGCGCGGATCTCGGCGTCGATCTCGCGGCGCGGGGCGATCTCCGGCAGGATCGCCACCGCAAGCAGCGCGAGCAGGTAGACGAGCACCACGAGATAGCAGCGCCGCTGCCAGCGCGCATCCTGCTGGTACACCTTGCCGCCGACCAGTCCGGCCAGCACGACGACCCAGAACGCGAGCAACCACCAGTCGAGCCACAGCATTACCGCCGAGGCGACAAGGGCGAGGATGAGCCCTTGCGTCGCCGAGATGCGCTGCTCGGCGCGCAGGAACGGCTGCCACAGGAGCAGCAGCCCGAGATGCGCGAGCAGCATGGCGCGCGCCCAGGGGTCGGTGACACCGCGGAATACCGCGACATGCAACAGCGCCAGCATCGCGACCACGACGATGCGCCAGTAGCGCTGGCTGAAGCTCCACGCCGTGTTCGCGAGCCGCGTCAGCACCGGTGCCGGCAGCGTCTCGGGTTGCATGAGGAATTCTCCGCGACTAGTCTACAGAAGACGTGTCCCCCGCTCTGCCGGTCACCGTGCTTGTCCGCTCGGTCGTGCTCGAAGCGCGCCGCGGCGGCCTGCCCTGGCTCGCCCTTGGAGCTGTGGCGATCGGCGTCGGGCTCGCGGCTTTCGTTTCCCAGGTTGCGCTCACCGAAAGCCGCGCGCTGCAGGCCGCGGTCCTCGCAGCGGTGTGGCGCGCTTGCGTTGTCTTCCTCGTGGCGACGCAGGTCACCGCGAGCACGCTGCGCGAGATCCAGGACAAGGGGCTGGAGCTGATGCTGTCGCTGCCGCTTTCCCGCACTACGCAGTACCTCGCGCGCCTTGCCGGGTTTGCAGCATGCGGCGTCGCGCTCGCGATCGTGTTCGCGTTGCCGCTGCTCGCTTGGGCACCGCCAGGCGCGGTGCTGCTGTGGGGCGCCTCGCTCGCCTGCGAGGCCGCGTTGGTCGCCGCAGCCGCCCTCTTCTTCGCCATGACGCTCCAGCAGTTTGTTCCCGCCATCACCGCAACCGCGGGGCTATATCTCCTCGGGCGCTCCATCGGCGCGATCCAGGCGATGGCGGCCGCGCAGCTCGGCGAGCCCTCGGCCGCCTCGCGCCTCGCCCAGTACGCAGTCGACGCGATCGCGCTGGTGCTCCCGCGCCTGGAAGCCGCAACACGCACCGCCTGGCTTCTTTACGAGCCGCCCGCGGCTGGCACCTACGCGACCGCAATTGCGAGTCTCTTGCTCTACGCGCTCCTGCTCGCTGCGGGCGGCCTTTTCGACTTTCACCGGAGGAGCCTCTGACGGTCGACGTGCGGCCCGTCAGCGCCGTACCGCGCTGGGTGCTCGCGTTTCTGTCCCTGACCCTCGCGACGCAGGTCGCTTGGCAGGCGCGCCGCGATACCGGCATGGCGGCCGCCCCCGAGCTGCCGCCCGCGCCGGGAACACACGCGCTGCGCCTGGCGAGCTTCGGCGAGCCCGAAGGCTTGGCGCGGCTCGCCATGGTTCACCTGCAGTCCTATCGCACCCCCGATTACGCCCGGCTTGTCGAATGGCTGGAGGCGATCCTCGAGCTCGATCCGCGCAGCCAATATCCGTTGTTCAGCGCGGCGCGCGTCTACGCCGAAACTCCCGACCCGGAGCGCAGCCGCATGGCGCTGGATTTCGTGTACCGGCAGTTTCTGCGCGATCCGAACCGGCGCTGGCCTTCGCTCGCGCACGCCGCGTTGCTCGCCAAGCACAGGCTGAAGGACTTGCCGCTCGCGCGCCGTTACGCGCAGGCGCTCCAACGTCACGCCACCGCGAGCGACGTGCCCCCCTGGGTAAGGCAGATGGAGATCTTCATCCTCGAGGACCTGAACGAGCTCGAGGCGGCCCGCATTCTGGTTGGCAGCCTGCTCCAGAGTGGCACCCTGCACGACCCGGCCGAGTTACGCTTCCTGGAGCAGCGCCTCCAAGAGCTCGAACGCCGACTGGCAGAGCAAAACCGTTAAGCGCTGTCAGCGAATCGACACATCTGTCGGAATTCCGACGCCCAAGGCCACGGTTTTTAAATTAACCCATTGATATTGATGGAAAACAAGCTGGCACAGCCTTTGCGGATGTAAGGGCGTCCTTAATGTTCTTTGGGAGAGAGTGATTATGAAAAGGGGGGAAAGGGGCTTCACCCTGGTAGAAATTGCGATCGTGCTGGTCATCATCGGGCTGCTGCTCGGCGGCATCCTGAAGGGCCAGGAGATGATCACCCAGGCGAAGATCAAGAACGTGAT
>DATADT010000557.1:0-3150 GCA_036258355.1 Burkholderiales bacterium | reverse complement strand
GCGGTCGCGCGCCAGGGGTTCCCGGTGCGCCGCCTGCCCTCCGGCGCCGGCCACGACGGCATGGCTCTCGCCGCGATCACCGAAATCTGCATGCTGTTCGTGCGCTGCAAGGGCGGAATCAGCCACAGCCCCCTCGAAGCGATTGCCGAGGCGGACGCCGCAGCCGGCGCAAGAGTGCTGTTCGACTTCATTGAGCACTTCAGAGTACCCGCGTGACCTCGTCGGCTACGGGGCGAAGCCGCCCCGGCCGAAATGGCCCGGCGGCGCGCGCGTCGCGCTTCAGTTCGTGCTCAACTACGAAGAAGGCGGCGAAAACTCGATCCTGCACGGCGACAAGGCTTCGGAGGCGTTCCTCTCCGAAATCGTGGGCGCGCAGCCGCTCGAGGGTGTGCGCCACATGTCGATGGAGTCCGTCTACGAGTACGGCTCCCGCGTCGGCGTGTGGCGGCTGCTCGAGCTCTTCGCGCGCTATGAGCTCCCGCTCACCGTCTTCGGCGTGGCGATGGCGATGGAGCGCAACCCGGCGGCGGTTGAGGCGTTCCTCAAGGCCGGTCACGAGATCGCGAGCCACGGCTGGCGCTGGATCAACTACCAGTACGTGCCGCTCGAGCTCGAGCGGGAGCACATGCAGCGCGCGATCGAGATCCACCGCCGGCTGACGGGCGTGCGCCCGCTCGGGTGGTACACCGGCCGCACCAGCCCAAACACGCGGCGCCTAGTCGTGGAGGACGGCGGGTTCGCGTACGACGCCGACGACTACAACGACGACCTGCCGTGGTACGACACCCGCCATGGCAAGCCGCAGCTCGTGGTGCCGTACACGCTGGACGCGAACGACATGCGCTTCGCCGCGCCCCAGGGGTTCAACTCCGGAGACGATTTCTTCAATTATCTGAGGGACGGCTTCGATGTGCTGTATGCCGAAGGCGCACGCATGATGTCGGTCGGGCTGCACTGCCGGCTGGTAGGGCGGCCGGGACGGTTCGCTTCGCTCGAGAGATTCCTGAAGTACGTAAGAAGCAAGAAAGCCTGGGTCGCCCGCAGGATCGATATCGCTCGCCACTGGCTGAAGCACCACCCGCATGAATAAGGGTTCGATTCACGATCTGAATCCTGCGCCGCGCCTTCTGATGGGCCCGGGGCCGATCAACGCCGACCCGCGCGTGCTGCGCGCCATGAGCGCGCCGCTCCTCGGGCAGTTCGACTCGCAGTTCCGCGAGTACATGAAAGAGGTGTCCGAGCTCTACCGCGCGGTGTTCCAGACGCGGAACCGCTGGACGCTTCTCATTGACGGCACCGCGCGCGCGGGCATCGAGGCCGCGCTCGTTTCCCTGATCGAGCCGGGCGACAAGGTGCTCGTGCCGGTGTTCGGCCGCTTCGGCCACCTCAAAGTCGAGATCGCGCGCCGCTGCGGCGGGGAAGTCATCGCCATTGAGACGCAGTGGGGAACGGTCTTTCAGGAAGAAGCTTTCGAGAAGGAGCTAAAGAAACACAAGCCCAAGGTCGTCGCGGTGTCGCACGGCGACACCTCCACCACGATGGCGCAGCCGCTCGCGGAGCTGGGAAAGCTCTGCAGGCAGCATGACGCGCTCCTTTACGTGGATGCGACTGCGACCCTCGGCGGCATGGACCTGCCGGTCGACGCCTGGCAGCTCGACCTGGTGAGCGCCGGGCTGCAGAAATGCCTTGGCGGTCCTTCGGGCAGCGCGCCTCTGACGCTGAACGACCGGGCGGAGAGAAGGATCCTGAGAAGGAGACACACCGAGCAGGGCTTGCGCAAGCCCGGCGAGCCGCAAGGCGAGGGGCCGGTCATCCGCTCCAACTATTTCGACCTGGCGATGATCATGGACTACTGGTCGGATCGTGCCCTTAACCACCACACCGAGGCGACCAGCATGCTCTACGCGGCGCGCGAGTGCGCCCGCATCCTGCTGCAGGAAGGCCTGCCGCGCGCGTTTGCCCGCCACGCGCTTGCCTCGCGGGCGCTGGTCTCGGGGCTCACGGCGATGGGCCTCGAGATCTTCGGCGATCTCGGGTACAAGATGCCCCACGTCACCGGCGTCCATATCCCGGAAAGCGTCGACGGCGAAAAGGTGCGGCGCGCGCTGCTTGCGCACTTCAACATCGAGATCGGCACCTCGTTCGGCCCGTTGCACGGCCGCATCTGGCGCATCGGCACGATGGGCTACAACGCGCGCCAGGATGCGGTGCTCGTGACCCTCGGCGCGCTGGAAGCGGTTCTTGCCGGCGAAGGATTCAAGTTGCCGCGGGGTGCCGCGGTCGATGCCGCACTATCGGTTTACCGCTGAGATCACCGGGCATGCCGCGCGCGACGCGCTGCTGCGCGGCGAAGGCGAGGTGTGCGCCGTATTTCGCCGCAGTTTCTATTTGCGTTTCGGCGACAAGTACGCCTGCGTAGGCGACGCCTCGCTCGGGCGCGGGCCGCTCAACGCGATCGTCACAGCCTTCAAGGAGCCCGCGATCGGCGACAGCGTGGTGGTGGCGGTGGCGAACGCCGTCCTATGGGAGCCGCCGCCGTTTCGCGGCGATGCCCACCCTCACCTCGACGCGCTGCGCGCCTGCCTCGACGGCCATGTCCCCGAGGAGGGGCTCGGCTGCACCATCCTAGGCGTGCACAACGCGCTCAGCGTCCACGCGCAGCCCGCGCTCGAGGCGATTGATCGCTGGCTCGCTGGCCATGCGCTTGGCAACGAAGCGTCGCAGCTCATCGGCCTCGGTCCGGGGCTCACGCCCTCCGGCGACGACTACTTCGGCGGGGTTCTGGTGGCTCTGCGCTGGCTCGGCCGCGGCTCGCAGGCGGACTCCCTCTGGCGCTGGCTCGAGCCGCGACTCGCCTCTCATACGAGCGACATCAGCGCTGCGCACCTCGCTGCCGCTGCATCGGGCCAGGTGCACGAGGCGCTGCATGAGGTGCTCGAGAATCTGTCGGCCTGGGAGGTACCCGACCTGCATCCGAGCCTCGCCCGGCTCGATACCGTGGGCCACACCTCGGGCTGGGACGCGCTCGCCGGCATCGTGGCAGTGGCGCGGACCGCTCAATAGGCCGCGATCGAGGCGGCCCAGTCCGCAGCGAGCGCGTTCGAAGGCGCCACCTGCACGCCCGCGGCGCGCAGCCGCTCGACCTGCTGC
>DATADT010000556.1:0-2526 GCA_036258355.1 Burkholderiales bacterium | reverse complement strand
TTCTGCGCGTGCGACGCCTCCGCGATCACGTACGGAATGCCGAGCGCTTCGCTGACGGACGGGCCGAGCCAGTCGGGCGCCTTGTAGTACACGTGATAGGTGAACCAGAGATCCGGCCGCTCCTCGGCCGGCGCCGCGCGCCACTGCGCGGCGAGGCGCGCGGCGAGCGCCTCGCCCTGACGGCGCAGCGCCTCCTGCCGCTCGGCCTCGCCGTCGGCGTCGTAGCTGCGGAAGGTCGAGATCAGCTCGACCTTGTCGGCGACGCGATCGAGCGCGTCCATCAACAGCCCGGCGACGCGCCGGTCGCCCGAAGGCACCACGTGCGTGGGCGGCTTAAGCGGTGCGTAGAACGCGATTCTCACCGGGCGCGGCAAGGCCGAACTTGCGGGCGAGCGGCTCGACGTTCGCGTCGAGCGCGAAGCGCTGCGCGACCCGCGCCTGGCCGGCATGGCCGAGCGCGCGGCGCCGCGCCGGATTCGCGATCAGCGCTTCCAGCGCGCGCGCAAGCTCTTCAGGGTCGTTCTCGGCGGCGAGGAGCCCCGTCTCGCCGTCGCGCACGAGCTCCGGGATCGCTGACACACGGGTCGCCACGCACGCGAGCGCCTGGCTCTGCGCCTCGGCCAGCACGTTGGGCAGGCCGTCGCGGTCGCCGTCGGCGGCGATGCGGCTCGCGAGCGCAAATACGTCGGCGGCGCGGTATTCCTCGAGCAGCTTGTCCTGCGTCAGAGCGCCGCGCCATTGCACGCGATCCGCGATGCCGAGGGAAGAAGCAAGGCGCGCGAGCCGCTTGCCGAGCGGCCCGCCGCCGACGTGGACGAAGCGCCAGTGAAAATCTCCGCGAATGCGCGCGAGCGCGTGCAGCAGCACATCCGTGCCCTTCTTCTCCACCAGGCGTCCGACGGAAAGAATCACGACGGGATCGTTGGAAGCGCTGCCGTCGCGCTCCGGAGGCAAGGAAATTCTCCTGGGGAACTTCTGAAAATCGATGCCGTGATAGACGAGGTCAACCCTGCCTGGCGGCGCGAGCGCAGCGAGATGATCCAGGTTCGCGCGCGTGCAGGTGACGAGCCATTCGCAGGAAGCGAGCTTCTCGCGCTTCTCCCACTCGGGCGTGGTCCAGATGTCCTTCGCGTGCGCCGAGCCGGTCCAGCCGAGCCCGAGGAGCGCCGCGGTGTAGCGCGCGACCGAGGCCGGAGTGTGGAGGAAATGCGCGTGCAGGTGCCTCACCTCGGGCGGCAGCTCGGCGGCGAGCACGAGCGACTGGCCGAAGCGGCGCGTGCGGTTCGGAGTCGGATCGCGTTTGAGGTCCCTTAACCAAAGGTCTCGCGCGAACTTGTACGAAGGAATTTTTCTGACCATCCACCAGGAGCGCAGGACGCGCAGCGGCTCGAGCAGCAGGTACTCGGGAAGGTAAAGGACCGCGGCGCGTATTTGCTCGTGCACCGGGTGGCGGCGCGCATCCGTCGGCCGGCGCAGCGACACGATCAGGACATCGAGGCCGCGGCGCTCGAGCGCGGCGATCTCCTGCGCGATGAACGTCTCGGAGAGGCGCGGGTACCCTTTGAGTATGAAAGCGACCCGCAAACCCGCGACCTTCCGTTCCTATCCGATGCGCGAGATGGCCCTGGGCGCTTCCACTGGCATCGGCTCGATCCAGGGAGCGACGAGGCGCGAAACGTTCTTCAGCCCTTCGAGAAGTCCGGGCACCACGACTTCCGACGGGCGGTTTTGGCGCGGCAGCGCACGCAGCGCGGCCGCCATCACCGCCGGTTCGTAGTTGCCGTCGTCGGTGAGCATGCTTACCAGGCCCATTTCCGCGGCGCGCGATGCGCGGATGAACTGCTCGAGGCGCGGCTGGGTGCGCGGCACGATGAGCGCGCGCTTGTCGAGCGACAGCACCTCGCAGAAGGTGTTGTAGCCGCCCATCGCCACCACGCCGGCGGCGCGCGCCACGAGCGCCTCGAGCTGGCCATGGAACGTGATGGCGTCGACGCGCTTCAACTTCGCGGCCCGGTCCATGAACTCGGCCTGGCGATCGCTATGCATGAACGGCCCGAGCACGAGAAGCGCCGGATACGGCAGCAGCGGGTCGTGCTCGTAGGCGCGCAGCACCCAGTCGATGAGCCGCTCGCCGTCGCCGCCGCCGCCGGTGGTGACGAGCACGAAGGGGCGGTTCACGATTTCGGGCAGGCGCGGCGGCGCGCCGTGCGTCGGCACCTCGCGCGGCAGGTAGCCGGTGTAGACCATTTTCTTGCGTACGCTGGACGGCAGCGAGACGCCTTCGAGCGGGTCGCAGATCTGCGGCAGGCCATACACCCAGATCTCGTCGTAGAACTCGCGCAGCGCGGGGAGCGCCTTCTTCCTCTGCCACTCGGGCTCGAGGAGGCGCGGCTCGTCCATCACGTCGCGCAGCCCGAGAATGATGCGCGTGCCGCGGCGCTTGAGAACCTTCAGCGTCTGCAGCAGCTCGCCGCGCAGCCCGACCGGCTCCTTGTCGACGATGAAGACGTCGGGCGCGAACTCTTC
>DATADT010000555.1:0-1515 GCA_036258355.1 Burkholderiales bacterium | reverse complement strand
CTCCGCGTGCATCGGCTCGAGGTCCTTCGGCATCGTCTCCTGCTCGCCGGCCGGAACGAGGCGCGCCGCGGCGATGCGTTGCACCGGCATCGCCTTCATCTCGTCGACCGCGATGCCCGACAGCACCGAGCGATTGCGCGCGGTGATGTCGTCCTTCGAGACGAAGCGATCCTTGTGCTTGATGAGCAGCCAGTCCTTGCCGCGGGAAGTACGCACCAGCGCGAACGAGCCTTTCACCTTTTCCCCGCGCAGCAGCACGCTCAGCTTTCCTTTCGCCAGCCCTTCCCGCACCTGCCTCTCCGCCTCCGCGCGGTCGTCCACCCACGGCTCGTCCTCGTCGGGCGAATAGACCCCGCAGTCCCACACGATCACCTCCCCCGCGCCGTATTGGCCGGGCGGAATCACGCCCTCGAAAGAGGCGTAGTCGAACGGATGATCCTCGGTCGGCACCGCGAGGCGCTTCTCGGCCGGATCGAGCGACGGTCCCTTGGGCACCGCCCAGGACTTGAGCACCCCGTCGCATTCGAGGCGAAAGTCGTAGTGCATGCGCCGTGCCGAATGCTGCTGGATGACGAAAAGCAGCGGCCCGCTGCGCGCTTCCGCAACGGCGGGCGCAGGCTCAGGCGTCGCCGCAAAGGTCCGCTTCGCGGAATAGTCTCTTAACTTCTCTTTGTCGCTAAGCTTGCCCTTGGCCATGCCCGATTCTAAGAAACTGCTGGCCGGCGCGAGCGGCTACTCGTTCAAGGAGTGGAAGGGCAGTTTCTATCCGGAAAAGATCAAGCCGGAGGAGATGCTGCCGTTCTATTCGCAGCGGCTGCCCACGGTCGAAATCAACAACACCTTCTACCAGATGCCGAAGACCGCGGTCCTGGAGAATTGGGCGCGCTCGACCCCCGAATCCTTCAAGTTCGCTATCAAGGCGTCGCGCCGTATCACGCACATGTCTCGGCTGAAGGCCGAGAGCGCGGCCGACTCGGTCAACTTCCTGTACCGCAACCTCGCGGTGCTGGGCGCGAAGCGCGGGCCGGTGCTGTATCAATTGCCGCCGTTTCTGAAGAAGGACTTGCCGCGGCTGAGCGAGTTTCTGGCGCTCCTGCCCGCGGGCCATGCCGCGGCTTTCGAGTTCCGCAACGACACTTGGTTCGCCGAGGATGTCTACGACGCGCTGCAGCGCGCCGGCGCGGCGCTGTGCCTCTCCGAGCGCGAGGACAACGCTCCACCCCCGCTGGTCGAAACGGCGCCGTGGGGCTACGTCCGTCTGCGGCTTGAAACATATTCCGACGATGATCTCGCGCAATGGGCACGAAGACTTGGAGCTACGGGCTGGGGCGAAATCTATGTCTACTTCATGCACGAGCCGACGGCGCCGCGGTATGCGCAAACCCTGATGAGGTTCGTGGAATAATCGGCGCGCATGGCAACCGCGAGCCTGGAGATCGCCGATCTGGAGGTTTCCTACGGCGCGACGCCGGTGCTTCACAAGGTGAGCCTCGCGGTTTCCGCCGGCGAGTTCGT
>DATADT010000554.1:0-3777 GCA_036258355.1 Burkholderiales bacterium | reverse complement strand
CGTCATGCGGCCCGCGCCGGGCCTGTACTCGTCGATCAGTCCCTCGGCGATGCCGAGCGCGACGCCGGAGAGCATGTATGGGAAGAGCGCGAACACCGGCAGCTGGTAGAGCGGCCCCGGGTTGACCGCGCTGCCGGGCGTCGGGCCGCCCTTCGTGTCGGCCACCGCGAGCGTCATGTGCTCCGGGACGAACTGCTCGCTCGCCTCGACGTCCTTGCTGCCGGTGCCACGCAGTCCGCCGGCGAACCACGTGTCGACGACCTTGTACTGCGAGCGCTTGAGGAGAAAGATGCGCTGCTCGGGCGGCAGGTGGTCGTCGAGCCGCGCAAGCCCGGCGAGCATGTTCCACTCGCTCGGGTCGACTCCGCTCGAGAACGGCCAGCGCCCGGAGAGCACGTAGCCGCCCTTCACCTTGCGCGCGTGCCCGGCGGGAAACACGAACGACGAGGCGATGAGCGCGTCGGGCAAGGTCCCCCAGATCTCGTCCTGCGCCTGCGGCGGAAACATACCGAGCATCATGTGGTGCGCGGCGAAGTTGACCCAGTTCCAGGCGGTCGAGGCGCACGCGCGAGCGAGCAGCGCCCCGTAGGTGACCACCGCGGCGAACTCGAGCTCCGCGCCGCCGACGCGCTTCGGCTGGTGAATCCGGAAGAGCTTCGCATCGTGGAAGTCGCGCAAGGTCTCGTCCGGCAGGCGGCGCAGCTCTTCGCAGCGGGCGGCGCGCTCCTTCAGCGTTGGCAGAAGGGCTTCAGCTTTTTCCCAGGTACCAGTCAAGAATCTGCTCGCCTTTCCACATGAGCACGCCGGGGCGCTGCCGGATGTACTCGTAGAGCTTCTCGAGATAGCCGATGCGGTGCGGCACGCCGCTGATGTACGGATGGATGCTGATCGCCATCACGCGCGCCGATTTCTCGCCCTCCGCGTACAGCCGGTCGAACTGATCGATGCCGCGGCGCAACCATTCCGCCGACGGGTGGTTCTGCAGCACCATCATCGCGATGTCGTTCATCTCGACGGTGTAAGGCACCGACACGATCGGCCCGTGCGCAGTCTCGATCGCGCACGGCTGGTCGTCCAGCACCCAGTCGGCGACATACTCGATGCCGGCCTCCGCGAGCCAGTCGATCGTATCGTAGGTCTCGGCGAGTCCCGGGCTTTCCCAGCCGCGGGGCTTTTTGCCCGTGAATTCGCGAATGGCCTTCACGGTTTCAGCAATCGTATTTTTTTGGTCTTCGACATGATGCATCGGCCGCTGGATGTAGCCGTGGCCCATGAACTCCCAGCCCGCCTTGAGCGCCGCCTCGGCGACGCGTGGGTACGAGCGGCACACCGAGCCGTTGAGCGCAAAGGTTCCCTTCAAGTCGAACTTCTCGAGGACTTCGAGAAGACGCCAGAAACCGACCCGCATCCCGTATTCATGCCAGGCCCAGTTGGGCAGGTCGGGCAGTAGCGGCTGGCCCTGCGGCGGCGAGAGGACCATGCGCGGCATGGCGCGCTCGATCGGCCATTCCTCGACGTTGACGATGGTCCACACCGCGATGCGCGCGTTGTTGGGAAGCCTGAGAGTGGGACGATCGACGATCGCCGAGTACGGGACCCGGTCCTTGGGAAGCGTGGGATTGGACTCCCTCATTCCTCGGCTAATATACCGACTAAGATCCTTGGAGGAGGACAACATGTTGAACGTTGCCAGGATGCTTTGTTTTTTCACGAGCATCTTCCTGATGCTGTCTGCCCACGGCCAGACCATCGGCTTCGCTACGCTGCCGCCGGGGTCCATCCTGCACGCGCAGGCGTCCGTGATCGCGAAGGTGGTGCAGGACAATTCCAAGCTTCAGGTGCGCGTCATCGGCTACGGCGGCGACACCGGCATCCTCGACGCCGTGAACTCGAAGAAGGACGACTTCTGGATCCTCGACGTGGGCGAGAGCGCGGACGCGCTGCACGGCCGCGGCACATGGAAAGGCAATGCCAAGCCCAACCTGCGCACCGCCATCACCATGTACGGCTTCCAGATGGGCTTCTGGGTAAAGAAGGACTCCAACATCAACTCGATCGCGGACCTGAAAGGCAAGCGCGTGCCTTCGGAGTGGGTGCAGCAGACCGGCGTCATTCCCCACACCACCGCGGTGCTCGCGGCCGGCGGCCTAACCTATAACGACGTCGTCAAGATACCCGAAGTGAATGTGGTCCGCGCGGCCGACGACTTCAAGTCGGGCAAGCTCGATCTGCTCTTCTTCGCGGTCGGCGCGCCGAAGGTGCAGGAAGTCGCCGCCGCGGTGGGCGGGCTGCGCCTGCTTCCGATGAATCCCCTGCCCGACTCCGAGAAGCGCATGAAAGCGGTGCGCCCGGAATACTACTTCTCGACCGTGAGCCCGGCGCCGCACATCGCCGGCATCGACAAGCCCTCGCAGGTGCAGACGATCGACGTGGTGATCGGCGTCGGCGCGCACGTGCCCGACGCGGTGGTCTACCAGTTCGTGAAGGCGATGCGCGAGAACAAGAAAGCGCTTGCCGCCGGCCATCCGAACTTCAACCGCTTCGACGAGACCGAGGCCGGGAAACGGCAGCCGAGCCTGCCGCACCACCCGGCCGCCATCAAATACTTCAAGGAAGTGGGTATCTGGCAGGGGTAGAAAAACCCCTCGGGCACGCCGCCCAGGGCGCGCTCGCCGCGGTCCTCATCGCAGGCTCGATCGGCTGGTCGCTGGATCTCTTCCGGCCGGTCGGGCTGGTGCTTTTTGCCGAGCAGTTCGCCGCCGCCGCTTACGGCATCGGCCTCGCGCTCACATTTCTCCGGTTCAAGGTCTGGAAGTTCGATTGGCTGCTCGCCCTGGCGTCGCTCGTGCTGCTCGGCTACGTCACGGTCAGGTTCCCGAGCCTCACCGCCATCGCGGGCAGCGTGAACCTCGAGACCATGACGGTCTCGGTGGGCATCACCGCCCTCACCATCGAGGCGACGCGGCGCACGATCGGCTGGTCGCTCGTCATCATCCTGCTCGCGCTTGCAGGCTACGTGCTCATCGGCCACCTGGTGCCGGGCCAGCTGCAGACGCGCAAGGTCGAGGTCGGGCAGCTCCTCGGCTACCTCAACCTCGACAACAACGGGCTGCTCGGCCTCGTGCTGCAGATCACCGTGATCGTCATCATCCCGTTCGTGCTGATGGGGCAGCTCCTCATGCGCTCGGGCGGCTCGAACTTCTTCAACGACGCCGCGATTGCGCTCATGGGGCGCTACCGCGGCGGCGCGGCGAAAATGGCGGTGGTCGGATCGAGCCTGTTCGGCATGATCTCGGGCATCGCCGCGGCGAACACGGTCGCGGTCGGCATCGTGACGATTCCGCTCATGAAGCGCTCCGGCATGTCGCCGCGGCTCGCCGGCGCGGTGGAAGCCTGCGCCTCGAACGGCGGCCAGCTCATGCCGCCGGTGATGGGCGCGGTGGCTTTCGTGATGGCCGACTTCCTCCAGATTCCCTATAAGGAAGTGGCGATCGCCGCGATCCTGCCTTCGGTCATGTACTACGCCGCCCTTTTCATCCAGTGCGACCTCGAGGCCGCGCGCTACGGCTTCGGCAAGGTCGAGCAGGCGAAGATCCCGCGCATCGGAAAAGTACTGGCGAAAGGCTGGCTTTTCATCGTGCCGTTCGCGGTGCTGATCTACACCATGTTCTGGCTGAACTTCGAGCCCGAGTACTCGGCGATGGCGGCGAGCGCCGCGATCATCGTGCTTGGCTTCGCCTTCGGCTACGACGGCCACCGCATGACGCTGCGCGACCT
>DATADT010000553.1:0-1878 GCA_036258355.1 Burkholderiales bacterium | reverse complement strand
GTCGTCGTCGGCGATGACGTCGTGCCCGGGGCGCTCGAGGTCGTCGAACTGCCCGGAATCGAGCGCGCGCCAGAACGCCCAGCCGATCACGAATACGAGGGCGACCGAGAGCGGAACGAGGAGGTAGAGGCTTTCCATTGGGGCTCGGCGCCGAGCGGGCGCAGCGCGTTGACGAGCACTGTGAGCGAGCTCGCGCCCATGGCGAGCGCGGCTTCCCAGGGACCGATCAGGCCCGCAGCCGCGAGCGGCAGCGCGATTGCATTGTAGGCGATCGCCCAGGCGATGTTCTGGCGCACGAGGCGCATCGCGCGCCGGGCGACCTGGAAGGTGCGCGAGATGCTTTCCAGCGAGTCGCCCATGACCACCACGTCGGCCCTGAGCTGCGCCGCGTCGGCGCCGCTTCCCATGGCGAAGGAAACGTCCGCGCGCGCAAGTACCGGGGCGTCGTTCAGCCCGTCGCCGACCATCGCCACGACACGGCCTTCGCGCTGCAAACGCTCGAGGTAGCGGTACTTGTCCTCCGGAGTCATCGCCCCGGTGCAATGTTCGATGCCGAGCTCGCGCCCGAGCGCGCCCACGACTTGGTCTCGGTCACCGCTTGCAAGGTGCACGGTCAGGCCGCGCGACTTGAGATCCGCCACGAGCTCCGGCGCCGCGGGGCGCACGCTGTCTTCGAGCTCGAAGGCGGCCAGCCAGCCCGTCTCATCGGCGAGATACACACGCGATGCGTCGGCCTTTGGGGAGGTCAGGGAAAGATCTCTGCAGAATTCGGCGTTGCCGATGCGCACCCGGCGCCCGGCCACCCGGGCCTCGATGCCCTGGCCGGGAAAGTTGCGCGGCGCCTGCGCTTCGATCGTGCTCTCGCCGGCGAAGGCCCGCGCGACCGGATGGCGGCTGGATGCTTCGAGGGCGCGCGCGAAATCGAGGCACGCTTCGGCATGCAGCGCTCCAAGCGGAACCGCTTTGGCGACTGAAATACGGCCGGTCGTCAGCGTCCCGGTCTTGTCGAGGACGATGTCGGTCGCGCGCTCGAGCGCTTGCAGCGCGCCGGCGCGGCTGAGAAGCACGCCATGCGCGAGCAACGCGCCGCTCGCGCGCGTCAGGACGATCGGCGCGGCGAGCGCGAGGGCGCAAGGGCACGCGACGACCAGCACCGCGATCGAGACCCAGGGATTCGCCGAGTACAGGCCGCCAGCGACGGCGGTAAGCACGATCACCCAGGTCAGCTCGCGCGCGACGCGCTCCGCCGTCTCGACCATGCGCGGCTTCGACGCCGCGCCGCGCTCGGCCAGGCGCGCGATGACGGCCGCCCGCGTGTCCGCGCCGGCGCGTGTCACGCGCATGACGAGCGGTTGCTCGAGGTTCACTGAGCCGCCGACGAGCTCGTCGCCCGCGCGCTTCGGTACCGGGCGCGATTCGCCGGTAAGAAGCGACTCATCGGCGCTCGAGGCGCCTTCCAGCACCACGCCGTCGGCCGGTATGCGCTCGCCGGGCGCAATGGAGACCACCTGGTTCGGAGAATAGGTCCGCGCGTTTCCCCACTTCAGCAGTGGATCCAGAGCGCGTGCCGCGCGGCGCCGGGCCGCGGCCTCGACGTGGCGCGCGCCGAGCAGGAGAAAAGCGAGCATGCTGATCGAATCAAAGTACACCTCGCCCGAGCCGCTCACGGTGGCCCAGGCGCTCGCGGCGAAGCCGAAGCCCAGGCCGAGCGCGATCGGCGTGTCGAGGCCTATGCGCCGCTGCGCAGCCTCGCGCGCCGCGCCCGAGAAGAACGGCGCGCACGAAAAAACGAGAACCGGCAGGGTGATGAGCAAGCTCGCCCACCGCATGACCTGCGCCGCCTCGGGTCCGACCTCGTCGACGTAGGCCGGAAACGCA
>DATADT010000552.1:0-2094 GCA_036258355.1 Burkholderiales bacterium | reverse complement strand
CAGCCGCCGCCCCGGGTCGAGCAGCACAGCAAAGAAAGGCTCGCCGCGGCTGCGCCGGCTCGCAGCGACGCGCTCGAGCGAGGCGACGACGGCCTGGAAGTCCTGCGGGTGCTCGGCAGCGAGCGCGTCGAGCCCCTCGATGATCAGCACCTGGGCTGCGGGGCCGGTCTCGAGCGCCGCAGCGCGCGGGATGGCGGCGTCGGTGACGCGGTAGACGCCCGATCGGCTGGCGTCGCGATAGCGATCGGCGAGATGGCCCATGAACGAGCGAGTGTACTTGCGACGCACAAATGTTTCCTCCAGAAACGGTTTCGCTTTGCCGGGCCTTGCCTGCCGAGAATCGGTGGGCGCATACTCGATTCGCCCACAGGGGAGGAGGTCCCATGTCGAGCAATACCAGCCGCAGGAATTTCATCCGCAAGACCGCAGCATTGACCGGAGGCGCGTTCGCGGCTGCGGGCGCTGCGCGCGCGGCGCCGTTGCCGATTCCATCGGCCAACCAGGAGCCCGGCCGCATCATCGACGAGACGGCTTACGGCATGCCCTCGAAGTTCGAGGCGCACGTCAAGCGCCGGCGCACCGACGTCTTCAAGAACCGGCAGAACCTGTCGGACTGGAGTATGACGCCGCTGCAGTACCAGCCCGGCATCATCACGCCGAACGGACTCATCTTCGAGCGCCATCACGCCGGCACGCCGGACATCGATCCCAAAACACACCGCCTCGTGATCCACGGCATGGTGAAGCAGCCGCTGGAATTCGCGATGGACGATCTGACGCGTTACCCGTCGGTGTCGCGCTTCCATTTCCACGAGTGCTCGGGCAACGGCCTCACCGACTGGCTCAAGCCCGCGTCGATGACGGTGCAGCAGACGCACGGCCTTCTCTCCGGCGTGCTCTGGACCGGCGTCCCCGCCTCGACGCTGATGGAGGAGGCGGGCGTCGATCCGAAGGGCAAGTGGGTGCTGTTCGAGGGGGCCGATTCTTCCGCGCACACGCGCTCGGTCCCTCTCGAGAAGGTGCTCGACGACACGATCATCGCGTACGCGATGAACGGCGAAGCGCTGCGCCCGGAGAACGGCTATCCCGTGCGGGTCGTCATTCCGGGCTGGGAAGGCAACGTGAGCGTGAAGTGGCTACGCCGCATCAAGGTGAGCGACCAGCCGTGGCACTTCCGCAGCGAAACGGCGCGCTATACCGACCCGATGCCCGAGGGCAAGTGGCGCCAGTTCAGCATGGTGATGGACTGCAAGTCCGTGGTCACCAATCCCTCCGGCGGCATGAAGCTCAAGGGGCCGGGCTACTACGAGATCACCGGCCTCGCCTGGTCGGGCGCCGGCAAGGTGCGCGCGGTGGACGTCTCGGTGGACGGCGGCAGGAACTGGCGCGAGGCGACGCTCGAGGAGCCGATCATGGACAAGTGCCTCACGCGCTTCAAGGTCGGCTGGAACTGGGACGGCAAGCCCGCGGTGCTCATGAGCCGCGCGGTGGACAGCACGGGCTACGTCCAGCCGAGCGTGGCGGAGCTCCAGAAGCGGCGCGCGATCGTCGGCTTCGTGCAGCACCACAACGGCATCCAGCCGTGGGCCGTCAACGCCAATGGGGAGGTGCGCAATGTCATCGGCCAGGCATAAGCAGGTTTTGACATCAGCGCTGGCGGCGGCCCTGCTTGGCGCTTGCGCGGGCACAGGCGGTGGAGGAGGCATGGCGGCAAAATCCTCGACCGGAATTCCGCTCGGCGCGTCCGGGCCGCACCCGGTGCAGCCGCTTGCCGACAAGCCGCGCTTCGGCAAGCCGATCTCGGAGGCGGACGTCGCCCCGTGGAACATCGACATCCGCACCTCCGACGGCCACGGCCTGCCCGCCGGCCGCGGCTCGGTCGCCGAAGGCAAGCAGGTGTACGCCGCGAAGTGCGCGTCCTGCCACGGCGCCGACGCGAAGGGCGGCCCGGTGTACGGGACGATGGTCGGCGGCATTGGCTCGATGAAGAGCTCGCCGCGCATCCTCACGCCGGGCAGCATGTATCCCTACGCACCGATCCTTTTCGACTACATCCGCCGCTCGATGCCGATGGACCGGCCGCAGACCCTCACG
>DATADT010000551.1:0-2199 GCA_036258355.1 Burkholderiales bacterium | reverse complement strand
CACGGCGATCACCCTCTTCATTTTCAGGAAGAGCAATCAGCACGCGCCGTTCCGGGTGCCGCTGTACCCGATCATTCCGATCGCCTTCTGCATCGCTTGCGTCTACATGCTGTACTCGAGCATCAACTATGTGCGCTTCGCGGTGGAGTTCGGGGTCGCGGTGTTTGCGGGTCTCACCATCATGGCGCTCGGGATTCCGCTCTATTTCGTCGCCAGGAACCGATGACCCTGACGGAACTCCGCTACATCGTCGCGGTGGCGCGCGAGCGCCACTTCGGCCGCGCGGCGGACACCTGCTTCGTATCGCAGCCGACGCTCTCGGTGGCGGTGAAGAAGCTCGAGGACGAGCTCGGCGTGACGCTCTTCGAGCGCGGGCCGGGCGAAGTGAGCGTGACGCCTGCGGGCGAGAAGATCGTCGAGCAGGCGCAGCGCGTGCTCGAGGAGGCCTCGCGCATCCGCGAGATCGCGGCGGCGGGCAAGGATCCGCTCGCCGGGCCGCTGCGCCTGGGCGCGATCTATACCATCGGCCCATATCTCCTGCCCAAGCTCATCCCTGTCTTGCGACGCACCGCGCCGGCGATGCAACTCCTCATCCAGGAGAACTTCACCCACCGCCTGGCCGAGGAGCTGAAGAGCGGCGAGGTGGACGTGATCCTGATCGCGCTGCCCTTCGAGGCGCCGGGCGTGGTGACGCGCGCGGTGTACGACGAGCCCTTCCTCGTCGCGGTACCGAAGGGGCACCCGTGGGAGAACCGAAAGCGCGTGACCTCCGACGAGCTCGCGAACGAGAGCCTGCTGCTGCTGGGCGAAGGCCACTGCTTCCGCGACCAGGTGCTCGAGATCTGCCATACGGTAAGGGCACGGGAGCGAAGCCCGCTCGCGAAGACGGTGGAAGGCGGCTCGCTCGAGACGATCCGGCAGATGGTCGCCGGGGGCGTCGGGGTCACGGTGCTCCCCGCGACTTCCACGAATACGACCGGCGGCGCCTCCGAGCTCATCCGCATCCTGCCTTTCGCGCGGCCGGCGCCGACCCGGCGCGTCGGCCTCGCCTGGCGCAAGAGCTTCCCCCGTCCCGAGGCGATCGAGGCGCTGCGCAAGGCGATCTTCGCCTGCAACCTCCCCCAGGTAGAGAAGCTGGCTTCCTGATTACATCTGTAACTGTGCCTGTTCCGTGGCGGGCCGGCCGGTAAACTCGCGCCTCGTGAATCCCCTGGTCGTCCTCATCTGCGGCTGCGTGATCCTGTGCATCTCGTTCGGCGCCCGCGCCGGCATGGGGCTGTACCTCGGGCCGATGGCGCTCGAATACGGCTGGGGACGCGAAGTGTTCTCGATATCGATGGCGATCCAGAACCTCGCCTGGGGGGCGCTCGGCGCGTTCGCAGGCGCAGCCGCTGACCGCTGGGGCGCCGGCCGGGTAGTGTTCGCCGCCGCGCTTGCCTACGCCGCAGGTCTCGCCGGGATGGCGTATGTCGACACGCCGTTCCTGATGCACGTCAACTCCGGACTGCTCATCGGCCTCGGGCTCGCCGGCACTTCGTTCGCCATCGTCTTCGCGGTCATCGGCCGCACCGTGCCGCAGGAACGGCGCAGTACTGCGCTCGGCATCGCGACCGCCGCCGGCTCGTTCGGCCAGTTCGCGCTGCTGCCGCTGACCCACCTCATGATCTCGTACCGCGACTGGCACTTCGCGCTCCTCGGCATGGCGGGAATCACGCTGCTGATGGCGCCGCTCGCGCTCGCCATGGCCGGCACGAAAGCCCCCGCGACGCCGGCGGGCGCCGCCCACCAGTCGATCGGCGCGGCACTGCGCGAGGCGTGGGCGGAGCGTGGCTTCCACCTGCTCTTCTGGGGCTACTTCGTGTGCGGCTTCCACATCGCGATGCTCACCGTGCATCTGCCTTCATTCGTCACCGACGCCGGCCTCAAGCCGGAGCACGGCATGACCGCGCTGGCGCTGATCGGCCTCTTCAACATCTTGGGCTCGCTCGGCGCCGGCTGGCTCGGCGGCAAGGTGAGCAAGAAGTACCTGCTGTCGCTCATCTATTCGGTGCGGGTGGTGCTGATCGGGATGCTTGTGTTCCTGCCCCTGACGCCGTTCGTCCTGTACGTCTTCGCCTGCGGCATCGGGTTGCTCTGGCTCGGCACGGTGCCGCTGACCAATGGTCTGGTGGCCCAGATCTTCGGGCTGCGCTACGCCGC
>DATADT010000550.1:0-6967 GCA_036258355.1 Burkholderiales bacterium | reverse complement strand
TCACGGGCCGAGATTTCGAACTCCCGGATCTACAGGCGCGATACGGGCAGCACTTTCACCCTGAGGTGCTCCGGCGAATTGCCGGGCCCAAGCAAAGAATCGGGCTCTGACCCCGATTTATCGCCTCTGCTTCAGCAGGTCGCGGATCTCCTCCAGGAGCTGCTCCTGCCGCGGCGGCGCAGCAGGCGCCGCCGCCTCCTCCTTGCGCTTGAGCCGGTTGATCACCTTCACGGCGAGGAAGATCGCCCACGCGATGATGATGAAGTCGACGCCGGTCTGGATGAACTTGCCGTACAGGATCTTCGCCTGGCCGATCTGCACCGCGAGCCCGGTAAAGTCGAGGCCGCCGAGGAGCGTGCCGAGAAACGGCATGACGACGTCGCCGACCAGCGAGGCGACGATCTTGCCGAACGCCGCGCCGATGATTACGCCGACCGCCAGGTCGACGGCGTTTCCCTTGATCGCGAACTCGCGGAACTCCTTGACGATGCTCATCGGTAGCTCACCTCCATGATTTCGATTTGTTCTTCCCCGGCCGGGCTGCGCAGCGTCACGACGTCGCCCTCGCGCGCCTTGAGCAGCGCCTTCGCCATCGGCGAGATCCACGACACCTGGCCGCGCGCCGGATCGGCCTCGTCCACGCCGACGATGGTGATCTCTCTGGTCTCCGTATGTGTGCGGATTTTCACAGTGGCGCCGAAGAACACCTGGTCGGTCTCGCGTCCGGCCGAATGCACGACCTGCGCGCTCTCGAGCCGCTTGATGAGAAAGCGCACGCGCCGGTCGATCTCCCGCAGCCGCCGCTTGCCGTAGATGTAGTCGGCGTTCTCCGAGCGATCGCCGAGCGATGCGGCCCACGCCACGGTCTTCACCACTTCGGGCCGCTCGACCTCGACGAGCTTGCGCAACTCCGCTTCAAGCCGCGCGTACCCGGCCGGCGTGACGTAATTCTTCCCGTCCGGCACGGGCTTCGGCGCCGCCGCGTCTTCCTCTACGCCGGCACCGCTCTCTTCCTTGACGAACGCCTTGGACATCCGGCAGGTATTATCGCTTGCCAACGCGCCACGTTGCTTTCAAAATCGCGCTGCAACAAGAGGAAGGGATGGCGGAACCAAAAAAAGAAGGCCTGGATCTCCTCACACGGCTGCGAATCCGCGAGCTGATTCTGATGGGCCTACTCCTGATCGCCGCAGTGATGGCGAACCTGCCGGAGGAGTACATCGAGCACACTCTGGGCGTGGACCGCGGAGCCCTGGTCGCGTGCCTCGGCATCGCGGTGATCATCGGGCTTTTCCTCTACCTCAAGACCGGCCTTTTCATTGCCGTGGTGCTCTTGATCGCGGGCGCCAACATGCCCGACCAGATCGCCGAAGGGCTGAACATCTCCAAGATCCCGATCCTGCTCGCGCTGGTCGCGCTGGTCGGCGTCGGCCTCATCAACTACGTGATCAAGCTCGTGCCGACGGGCCTCGAGCCCAAGCCGAAGGAAAAGAGCGCCGAGGGGGTCCGGGCGCTCTTCTACGCGATCGAGAAGAACAACCTGGTGTACGCGCAGAAGGTGCTGGGGATGAACTTCGACGCCAACCTGCATCACGACAACGGCTACACCCCGCTCGCCTATGCCGCTATGCGCGGCAGCGTGCCGATGATCGAGCTCCTGCTGCGAAGCGGCGTCGACCCCGGCCAGACCACCACGGACAGCGACAGCCCGGTGGAGATCGCGCTGCGCTTCGGCCATGCCGAGGCGGCCGATCTCCTCAAGGAAGCGCGCCGCGTCGCCGCCCAGCAGTCCGCCGAGGCGGCCGAGGCCGAGGCGGCCGTCAGCACCTAAATACTGTATCCTTTTCCAGTAATGGAAATCCAGATTCCGGCCCCCGTCTCGGAGCAGGAGATCAGCCGCGACACCCTGCTCGAGAAGTACGCCAAGGGCGGCGAGCAGTCGGTTACGGAGGTGCGGCGCCGCGTGGCGCGGGCGCTGGCCCAGGTCGAGCGCGAGGGCGAGCGCACGCAATGGGAGCGGCGCTTCCTCCAGGCGCAGGAGGAAGGCTTCATCCCCGCCGGCCGCATCAACTCCGCCGCCGGGGTCGCGCTGCAGGCAACGCTCATCAACTGCTTCGTGCAGCCGGTGGGCGACTCGATCTCGGAGATGGTCGACGGCCGGCCCGGCATCTACACCGCGCTGCAGGAAGCTGCCGAGACCATGCGCCGCGGCGGCGGCGTCGGCTACGACTTCTCCGCCATCCGCCCCAAGGGCGCGGAAGTGAAAGGCACGCACTCCCGCGCGAGCGGCCCGGTGTCGTACATGCGCGTCTTCGACCGCTCGTGCGAGACGGTCGAGTCCGCCGGCTCGCGCCGCGGCGCGCAGATGGGCGTGCTGCGCTGCGACCACCCGGACATAGAGGAATTCATCCACGCGAAGGACCACGGCGACCTCGCCAACTTCAACATCTCGGTGGGGATCACGGACGACTTCATGGCGGCGGTGGAAAAGGACCTCCCGTTCGAGCTCGTCCACAAGGCGCGGCCCTGGCAGACGAACCATGAAGCGCGCCAGCGCGAAGACGGCGTGTGGGTCTATCGCATCGTGCGCGCGCGCGATCTCTGGGACCAGATCATGCGTTCGACCTACGACCACGCCGAGCCGGGCGTGGTGTTCCTGGATCGCATGAACGAGGACAACAATCTCTATTACTGCGAGTCCATCGAGGCGACCAACCCCTGTTCCGAACAGCCATTGCCCCCCTACGGCTGCTGCTGCCTCGGGTCGATCGACCTCACCAAGTTCGTAAGAAACGAATTTTCAGAGCAGTGCTTCTTTGATTTCGAGCGCTTCGGCAAAGTCGTCGCCGTCGCCGTCCGCATGCTGGACAACGTTCTCGATGTCACCGCCTGGCCGCTCGAGCCGCAGCGCAAGGAGGCGATGGCCAAGCGCCGCGTCGGCCTCGGCTTCACCGGCCTCGGCGATGCGCTCATCATGCTGCGCCTGCGGTACGACAGCGCCGAAGCGCGTGACATGGCGGCGCGCATCTCCGAGACCTTGCGCGACCATGCCTACCGCGCCTCGGCCGAGCTCGCGAAAGAGCGCGGCGCGTTCCCTCTCTTCAACGCCGACCTCTATCTTTCCGGGACGAGTTTCGCCACGCGTCTTCCCGAATCAGTGAAAGGCCTGATCCGCAAGCACGGGCTGCGCAACTCCCACCTGCTGTCGATCGCACCGACGGGTACGATCAGCCTCGCCTTCGCCGACAACGCCTCCAACGGCATCGAGCCGCCCTTCTCGTGGACCTACACGCGCAAGAAGCGCGTCGACGGCGGCTGGCAGGAGTACTCGGTCGAGGACCACGCTTTCCGCCGATACCGGGCGATGGGCGGCGACGTTGACGCGCTGGCCCCATACTTCGTGACCGCGCTGGAGTTGAGCGCCAAGGCGCACGAAGAGATGGTCGCCGCGGTAGCGCCGTTCATCGACAGCAGCATCTCCAAGACGGTCAATGTCCCGGAGGACTATCCTTACGCGGACTTCCAGGACCTCTATTTCCTTGCCTGGAAATCGGGCTTGAAAGGGCTCGCCACCTATCGCCCGAACAAGGTTCTCGGTTCTGTCTTAAGCGTTAATGCCCCTCCTCAGGATTTCGGGCAGGACGACGTAAATCGCCGTATCCAGGTGAAGTCCGTCCCCGCGCCCGTGCTCGCTTCGCTGCGCTGGCCGGGCCGGCCCGACCTCTCCGCCGGCAACCCGGCGTGG
Source organism: Burkholderiales bacterium (assembly GCA_036258355.1). Lineage (GTDB taxonomy): Bacteria > Pseudomonadota > Gammaproteobacteria > Burkholderiales > SG8-39 > SCGC-AG-212-J23. The sequence continues at coordinate 3,222 of DATADT010000550.1, read as the reverse complement.
ACCTACATGATCGAGCACCCGCAATATCGCTTCGCGGTGTTCGTCGGCCACGTAGGGAACGGCAAACCGCACGCCTTCGAAGTCTGGGTGAACGGCAGCGAGCAACCGCGCGGCCTCGGCGCGCTCGCCAAGACCCTCTCGATGGACATGCGCGCGAACGACAGCGCGTGGCTCAGGCTCAAGCTCGACACCCTCGCCAAGGCGGGTGGCGACGAGCCGTTTGAAATGCCGTTCCCGCCGCGCGGCGAGAAGAAGCTCATGCCCTCGGTCGTCTCCGCTTTCGCGCAGATCGTCCGCTGGCGCGTCGAGCAACTTCAATCGGGTGTGGGTCAGGAGGTTTTCCAGCTCGCCGCTGAGGAAGCGTCCTCGGCTGTGCTCGATGCCATGTTCGCGCTCAAGGAGCCGAAGACCGGCACCGACGGCACGATGTCCTGGACCGTCGACGTTCTCAACCCGCGCACCGGCGACGACTTCGTGCTGGGCCTGAAGGAGATCACCCTTCCGGACGGAATCACGCGCCCCTACTCCGTGTGGCTCTCCGGCGAGTACCCGCGCGCGCTCGACGGGCTGTGCAAGATCCTCTCGCTCGACATGCGCGTCCTCGATCCCGCATGGATCGGGATGAAGCTGAAGAAGCTCCTCGACTTCCCCGAGCCGCTCGGCGACTTCATGGCCTTCGTCCCGGGCAGCCGCAAGCAGCAAAACTTCCCGTCCACCGTCTCCTATGTGGCGCGCCTCATCCTTCACCGCTACGCCATGCTCGGCATCCTGGACGAGAACGGCGTGCCCAAGCAACAGATGGGCATCCTCGAGCGCCCTGCATCGAAGGAAACGCCGGTCATAGCCGGCGCCAAGTGCCCCGAGTGCGGCAACAAGACCCTCATCCGCAGGGACGGCTGTGACTACTGCACCGCCTGCGGGTATGTAGGACTCTGCGGATAACTTTCGTGCAGTGCGCGAGCCTAGCCGCGGCAATCGCCGGCCTCGCGGTGCTCGCCGGATGCTCAGCGCTGCCCTCGCCGCCGGTAACTGCCTACGAAGGCGCGCGCGTAATCGTCGGCGACGGCAGCGTGATCGAAGATGCGACGCTCGTCGTGCACGGCGAAAAGATCGAAGAGGCAGGGCCCGCGGCGCAGGTGCGCGTGCCCGCGGGCGCAACCCGCATCAGCCTCGCGGGAAAGACCGTGATGCCGATGCTGATCGACACCCACGTGCATCTGGGTGCGGGACGCGAGGCGGTGATCCGCGACCTCAAGCGGCGCGCCTACTACGGCATAAGTGCGGTGCTCAGCCTCGGAGCCGACACCTTCGATGTGCTCGATCTGCGCAGCCAGGCGATTCCTGGGGCGGCGCGCTTCCTGAGCGCCGGGCGCGGGATCACGATGCAAGAGCCGGGGCGCACCACCGTGCCCTACTGGGTCGTGACCGAGACTGAGGCGCGCAACGCGGTGAAGGAGCTCGCGGCGCACAACGTGAACATCGTCAAGATCTGGGTCGACACCCGCGACGGCAAGTACAAGAAGCTCACGCCCGAGCTCTACGGCGCCATCATCGATGAGGCGCACAAGCGCGGGCTGCGCGTCACCGCGCACATCTTCGATCTGGAGGACGCCAAGGGCCTCATCCGCGCGGGCGTGGACGCGCTCGCGCACGGCGTGCGCGACCAGGACATCGACGAAGAGCTGGTCGCGATGTTCCGCGAGCGGCCAAATCTCGTCCTCACGCCCAACCTGCCCGAGCGCGGCGTGAAGGTCGACCTCGCCTGGCTAAAGCCGAGCCTTGCGCTGAGCCACCTCGAGATCCTCGAGCGCGCGAACACCGACCGGCCGATCGCCCAGGCGTTCTACGGAATCCAGGCGCGCAACCTCGCCAAGCTCAACGCCGCGGGCGTGCGTATGACGATGGGCACCGACGGCAACCGTCCCTGGGGGCCGCACGAAGAGATGCTCGACATGGTGATGGCCGGCATGACGCCGATGCAGGTGATCGTCGCCGCGACGCGCAACTCGGCCGAGTTCCTGCGGCTCAAGGACACCGGCACGCTGCAACCAGGCAAGAGCGCCGACTTCATCGTGCTGGACGCGAGCCCGCTCGAAGACATCACCCACACGCGGCGCATCTCCGCGGTCATCCTGCGCGGGACACCCGTCGACCGGTCGCAGCCGCCCAACTAGGGAAACTCTGAAAAAGCGGCAAGTGGTCGTTCCCGCGAACGCGGGAACCCATGATTTTCAGGAAGAACTGGACCCCCGCCTTCGCGGGGGCGACTTCTTCAGGCCTTCCCTAGGCGAGCACGTCCCGGTATTCCGGAGTCTTGTCGAACACGGAGCGCGCGAAGGGGCAAAGCGGCATCAGGCGGCGATTGCCGGCGCGCGCCCATTCGACCGCCGCCTTGACGAGCGCCTTGCCCGCGCCCGTGCCGCGCAGCTCGTCGTCCACGCTGGTGTGGTCTAGGATCACCCGGGAGCCGGCGACGGTGTAGGTCAGCTCGCCGAGTCGCTTGCCTTCGCGCTCGACGAAAAAGGCGCCGCGGTACCCCTGCTCCTCGTGCGCGACGTCCATGGCTAGGGCAGGTCGAATACCAGGACTTCGGCGCCGCTTCCGTCCCTGAGCTCGATCGCGCCGCCGTCGGTCTTGAGCGCGTCGCCCGCTTCGAGCGCGTGGCCGTTCACCGTGATGCTGCCGCGCGCTACGTGCACGTAGCCTTTCTTCAAAGCGAGCTTGTGGTCTGCCGTCTCCGCGCCGTCGAACAGGCCGGCGTACACGAAAGCGTTCTGGTGGATCGTCACCGAGCCGTCGCGCCCGTCGGGCGAAGCGATGAGGCGCAGCCGCCCGCGCCTGCCCTCGGGCTTGAAGTGCTTCTGCTCGTAGGACGGCGGGATGCCGGTGACGTCGGGCTCGATCCAGATCTGCAGGAAGTGAGTCACGCCCGCCTTCTCGTGGTTGAACTCGCTGTGGCGCACGCCGCTGCCCGCGCTCATGCGCTGCACGTCGCCCGGGACGATGGTCGAGCCGTTGCCCATCGAGTCCTTGTGGCCGAGCGCTCCTTCGAGCACGTAGCTGATGATCTCCATGTCGCGATGGCCGTGGGTGCCGAAGCCCGAGCCGGGCTGCACCCGGTCCTCGTTGATCACGCGCAGCGGGCCGAAGCCCATATGGCGCGGGTCGTAGTAATCGGCGAAGGAGAAGCTGTGGTACGAGTCGAGCCAGCCGTGGTTGGCG
>DATADT010000549.1:0-3579 GCA_036258355.1 Burkholderiales bacterium | reverse complement strand
GGGTTCGTCGATGAAGAGCTTTCCCCAGCCGGTGCGGATGAGCACGGTGTCGCCCTTGCGGATGCGCACGCCCTGGTCCCGCGCAGTCTCCGCGAGATGCTCGTCGGTAATGTCGAACCCTGGCGGCAGCGGGTCGGCGTTGCCTTGGACCGAGCGCGCGACGTCAAGCAGCACGCCGCGGTTGACGAGCAGCTCCTTGGGATAGTGCGCGATGTCGAGGTGCGCGCCGACGCCGCTTCGTCCGAGGCCGCGCGGATCGCTGGTCGCCGCGGCGGCGTCGACGCCGCCGAAGAGCTTGCCGTCGCGCCCGATGTGGCCGAGGGCGTCGATCGTGGGCGCACCCTGCTGCCCGCTCCATTGCTGGATCTCCGAGGTAAACGAGAGTTGGCCGCCGTCGCCGAACATGCCGCGCGTGCCCGGCTCGTCTGGCGTGGTAAAGACATCGTGCGTCTTGTTCAGCGTCATCGAATAAGGCGGGTTGACGCCGGCGATGGGCGAGTTCTCGTCCCAGGTGTGCGAAAGGTCGAAGATACGAGCGCGCAGCACGTCGCGGATGAAGTCGTCGGTGAGATCGGAGCGGCCGTGGGCGCGCGCCTGGGCCCCAGCGAGCGCTTCGGCGAGCGCAAGGCCCGCGGCGGCAGCTCCGGCGGCTTTCATGAATTTACGTCGGTCTGTCATGGTCCTCCCCGTTTCACCACGTTGAAAAATCCGTCCCGTCGAGCGCCTTGCCCGGCGCGCCGCTTTTGACGTCATAGACGCCGGTCTTCTGCGTATCGGGCGGCGGGACCAGGACCCAGGTGGTGGCGCTCTCGGTGATCGGGTCGAGCGGGACCCTGTAGAGGTACTTGTCCGATGCGAGTGCCTCGAGCGATTCGGGGTACTTGCCCTTGTCGCCGTAGTACTTCCCGATTGCATCGCGCAGCTGGTAGAGATTCTCCTTCAGCACCGCTTCTTTCGAGCGGTCGAGGCTCGCGTAGTAGCGCGGTACTGCGATCGTGAGCAGCGTCGCGATGATCGCAAGCACAACCAGAAGCTCGATGAGCGTGAAACCTGCAAAACCCGGCTTGTCTGTTTCTACCATTCGCGGTACGGGCGGCCGTTGATGCCCTTGCCGGCCGCGAGCGTGTAAACGTCGAACACATCCTCGCCATCGCGCGGGTCGTCGGGCGGGCTCGCGTAGGAGCGCTTTCCCCAGGATTCGGCAGCGGAAAGCTCGTTCGGGGCGAATGGATCCCGCGGCAGGCGGCGCAAGAAGTAGATGCGCTCGCGCTTCGGGTTCTTCTCGTCCTCGACGCCCTGCACCAGGTCCTCGAGGCGCTTGGGGTAGCCCGATTCGCCGACGCGCTTCGGAATGCGGCCCTCGTCGGAAGCCTGCTTGTGGGCGTCGATCGCGGTGCGGATGTCGCGCAGCGCGCGCCGCAGGTCCTGCTCTTTCGCGCGCTGCACCACGAGCTCGTTCAACGGCAGCACCGCCGAGGCGAGGATCGCGACGATCGCCACTGCGATGACGAGCTCGATCAGCGTGAATCCGCGCGCGGCGAGGGATCTCACGGCGCGCGATCTCATTCTCATGGCGGCGGCTTGACTCCTCCGAACGGCACCTGATCGGCGCCCGAGGGCGCCGGCTTCGCCGGTGGCGGCGACGGTGGCTGGGGCTGCGGCGGCAGGGCGAAAGGCACGGCGCCCGCAGGCACACCCGTAGAGGCCTCGGTGCCGGCCGCGAACTCCGCCGTGCGCGCATCGGGCCGCGCGAGCGTGCGCACGAGCCGCGGCGTGATGAGGAGCACGATCTCGCTCTTCACGCGGTTGTCGCGGTTGTGCGTGAACAGGCGCCCGGCCACCGGCAGCTCACCGACGCCTGGCACGCGGCTCGCGGTCCGGCGGTCCTCGTCGCTGATCAGCCCGGCGAGGATCTGAGTCTCGCCGTCGCGCAGCCGGAGCATGGTGGTCGCGTTGCGCGTGCCGATCTGGTAGGTGAGCGTGTTGCTGCCTTCGGTGCGCACCTCGCGCGCGATGTTGCTGACCTCCAGCCCGACGCGGATGCCGACCTCGTCATCGAGGTAGATGAACGGCTCGACCTCGAGCTTGAGGCCGACATCGAGGTAGGACACCGACTCGGAGACGAAGCTGCCGGTCGCCGCCGCGGTGGTCGTAATCACGGGAACACGGTCGCCAATATGGATGCGCGCCTTTTCCTTGTTCTTTACCCGAATGCGCGGGTTCGCGAGCACGTTGGTGCTCCCGTCCTGCTGCAGGAAGCTCACGAGGAAGAGCGGATTGGTGAACCTCAGCTGCACGAGCTCGGAGCCGCGGTTCAGCCACTCCGGCAGGCTCACCACTCCCCGGACGCCTGCCGCGCCCACCAGGCTCCACGCCACCGAGTCGGGGAACTTGATGCCGAGCTCGAGCAGGCGGTTAGTGGCCATCTCGAGGACCTCCACCTGGAGCATCACCTCGGGCTCGGCCAGGTCCTGCGCCGCGATCAGCCGCTCGGCGAGGCGCACCGCGTTCGGCGTGTCCTTGATGACGAGCAGGCCGACCTTCTCGTCGACGAAGATGTCGCGCGTCTTCAGCATGGTGCGGATCATGTTCGCCGTCTGCCGCACGTCGGCGTTGGTGATATAGAAGCTCTTCACCACCAGCTCCTGGTACTCGCGCAGCTTTTGCGGCGTATTGGGAAACACCACCACCGTGGTCTCGTTGACGATCTTCTGCTCGAGCTGGTTGGTGGAGAGCACCAGGCGGATGAGCTCCTCGGGCGAGGCGTTGCGCACCACGATCGTCGTGCGCTGGTCGGCGCGCACGTCCTTGTCGAGCACGAAGCTCACGCCGGTCGCGCGCGAGATCATGTCGAACACCGCGCGCAGCGCAACGTCCCGCAGCTCGAGCGAGATCGGTTGGGTGGTCGCCGTCTTGAGGCGCGGCGTGACAATCGCGGGCTTGACGGTGCGCTCCTCGATCAGGCGCTGGAGCCTCCTCGCATCGCGGTTCTGCGGGTTCTCGATGAGCACAGGCCGCAGGACGTCCTGCGCCTCGAGGTAGTTCTCCTCCCTCACGAGCCTCTCCGCGTTCGCGATGGACGGGCGGTGGCGTGCGTCGATCTCGAGCTGCTCGAGGCCGGCGCGGGCGCGCGGATTGCCCGGGTCGTATTTCTGCACACGGCGCAGCAGCTCGGCGGCCACCTCGGGCTGGCCATTGACGCGCAGCACTTCCGCCTGCGCGAGCCATTGCGCGGTAAGCAAGTCGCGACTGCGGAGGTATTCGCCGCGATGTTTCGGATCCTTCTCGAGCAGCGCGAGGGCCTGCTCGCCCCGGCCGCTAGAGACAAGCTCTTGCGCCTGCCTGACCACCGGGTCGTCCATCGAGGCGCAGCCGGCAACCAGAAGGATTAATACGAAGAAGCGCGCTCCCATTACGTGCCCTTTCGCAAGTAGATCGTGAGGCGGACCTGCGCCTCGAGCTGCGCGTCGGCGGCTTTCTTCCGCTCGAAGCGCAGCGCGTCGAGCGAGGTGGTCGGCATGTCCTGCAGCACGCGGCCGACGAACTGCCTGAGCTGCGGATAGCTGCCGCGCACCGGCA
>DATADT010000548.1:0-15235 GCA_036258355.1 Burkholderiales bacterium | reverse complement strand
TGCGCGGCGCCGCCAGCTCGAGCAGCATGTTGTCGTCCGTGTTGACGCGCGCCGCGCCTGCGAACGCCGCCGCGCCGCGCTCGTCGAGCAGCAGCTCGACCAGCAGGTCGAAGGGATAGCGCGCCGGCACCTGCTCGAGGCTGTCGCGCACCGCGGGCCTGGCGAACAGCGCCGTCATGCGCGCGAGATCGAAGCGCATGGGCTCGCGCGAGGCGAGCAGCAGCAGGTCCCGCCCGCAGTCGAACACGAGGACGTGGGGCAGCGCGCTCCGGACCGTCGCGACCAGCGATCGGGTCGCGTCCTCCGCCATCCCGTAGAGATGGAACCACTGGCACAGGATGCCGCGCTCCGCGAGGCGCGAGGCCAGGAGCGCGAAGAAGTCGGCCGTGAACAGGTTGGCGACCCCGGTGATCCAGGGGTTCGACGGCTCGGAGATGATGAGGTCGTAGCGGCGGTTGCGCGTGGAGAAGAAGCTCTTGGCGTCGTCGATCAGGATGGCGCCGCGCGGGTCGGCGAACGCGCCGCTGTTACGCGGCATGAAGCCGCGCGCGGCCTCGGCCATCGCGGCCTCGATCTCCACCGTCTCTACGCGCTGGACGTCGAGGCTCTGCAGCAGAGTGTGGGTGGTGAGGGCGGTGCCGATGCCGATCACCGCCGCGGTGCGCGTTTCGGGCTTGAGGGCGAGGGGCAGCGCCGCGGTCAGGACCATGGTGATCTCGTCGGTGCCGCGCTGGCCGGCCGGGTCCATGTTGATCGAGCCGTCGGACTTGCCGTTGGTGCGCAGGCTGGTCGCATCGGAATACTTCACCAGGTGCACGGTCGCCGTCTTGCCGTCCCTGGCGAACAGGATCGAAGCGTCGCGCGAAGTCTGGAGCTCGCCGTGGCGGAAAACGCCGGCCGTCATCTTGTGGACATCGAGCTCCACGCCCATGCCCACCGCCAGGAACAGCGCTCCACAAATCGCTCCTGCATAGGCGAGACCGCGGAAGAGGCCCAGGAACTTCAACAACACGAGACCCAGGGCGACATCCACCAGCGCACCGGCGATCAGTGTTCCCTTGAGGCCGAGGTGCGGCAGCCCCACGTGCACCGCCACGATGACGCCGGTGATCGCGCCGAGCGTGTTCGCCGCGTACACCTGGCCGATCGCCGACTCACCCGCACCGCGGCGCAGGAGCGCCGCGGTGATGAGGGGCAGGGTCATCCCGGCAAAGAACGTGGCTGGAAGCATCACCAGGGCGGCGATCGCCGCGCCCGAGACGTTAAAGAGCAAGTAGCCGGTTTCGCTGCGCGCGAGCCCCTTGAGGAGCGTCTCCATCAGCGAGAAGGTGAGGTCGTAAACCGGCAGCGTGGCAAGCGCCGCCAGGCCCATTGCGATCTGCACCCCGGCGAGGAGCCGCGCCGGCTCGGGCGCGGCGTCGGCGCGGCGCCTGACGGCAAGGCCGCCCAGCGCGAGCCCGAGGATAAAGGTCGCGAGCATCAGCTCGAACGAATGGGTCGACGCGCCCAGCACGAGCGAAAGCATCCGGATCCAGCCGATCTCGTAGATAAACGACGCGAGCCCGGTTAAGAACGCGATGGCAAGGAGTAGGCGCAGGTCGGTTCTCGAGTCCACCGTCTTCTCGACGGCCGGGTGTCGTGCCGGGCGCGCCAGGAGCCAGACCACGCCGGCGATCAGCAGATTGAGAACGCCAGCGGTGTGCAGCGTCCCAGGCAATCCGGCCCAGGCGATGAGGACGAAGCCGCTCGCGAGCACCCCGGCGGCGGCGCCGAGGCTGTTGGTGAAGTAGAGCATTGCCACGGATTCGCCGGGCGAGCCGCGGTGCGCGCGCACCAGGCCGGCGCTCATCAGCGGAAACGTCATCCCGAGTAGCACCGACTGCGGCAGGATCAGCAGGCAGGAGACGACGAGCTTCGCGGCGAGCGCAAGCCACTCGCTTCCCAGGCCGGGGAGCAGGTGGTCGTACGACCAGTCCGTAAGCCACACGAATACCGGGTGGAACACGAGCGCCGCGAGCCCGATGGCCGCCTCGACCACCGCGTAGCCGGCGAGCGGGTTGGCGAGGCGCGCGGACAGGCGCCCGCAATACGCGGCCCCCGCCGCCATCCCGCCCATGAACACCGCGAGCACGAGCGATTGCGCGTACGCCGCGTGACCGAGAAAGAGCTTCAGGTAATGCGTCCACACCGACTCGTAGATCAGGCCCGCGAACCCCGAGGCGGTGAAAAGGAGGTAGAACGCTCCGCGCGACATCGGCGCGATGCTAGTTTAATTGGCGCGATGGCGTTTCGCCTCTCCGCGTTCTACTTCACCTTTTTCGCGCACGTCGGCGCGTACGTCGCGTACTTCCCGCTGTACCTCGCGAGCCGGGGCTTGAGCGCATCGGAGATCGCCTGGGTGCTCGCGTTGCCGCCGCTCGCACGCACGTTCGCTCCGCTGGCCTGGGGCTGGCTCGCCGACCGCAGCGGCGCCCACCGCGCTATCGTCGTGTTCTCGTGCGCGGTCATTGCGGCTGCCTTTGCGCTCATGCCTTTCACGGCGCAGATCGCGCTGCTCGTCGCCTTGATGAGCCTCTTCTCGGCCGGCGCGCTGCCTATCGTCGAGGCGATCACGCTTGGCTCCCTCGCCGGCCAGCCCGGCCGCTATGGACCGATCCGCCTTTGGGGCTCGATCGGTTTCATGGCGGTGGTGCTCGGCGGCGGGGTCTGGCTCGATTTCCAGCCGGTTTCAACGCTGCCCGCCGCGGTCGTCGCGTTCATCGGGGTCGCACTTGCCGTCGCGCTCGCTTTGCCCGCCGAAGCTGCGCACGCGGCGACTCGAAGCCCGCCGCTACGCTTCACCCCGGAAGTGCGCGCGCTGCTCGCCGCCGGCTTCTGCAACGCGGTCGGGCACGGAGCCCTTTACGCATTTCTCAGCCTGCACCTCGAGGCCCTCGGCTACAGCGCGACCGCGATCGGCATTCTGTGGACGCTCGGCGTGCTTGCGGAGATCCTGGTATTCCTCTACCTGCCGCAGGTTTTCCGGCGCTTTTCGCTTGCCACGATTCTCGTTGCGAGCGTCGCCGCCGGAGTGGTCCGCTTCCTCATGATCGGTTGGGCGGCGGGCGAGGTCGGGATAGTCCTCCTGGCGCAGCTTCTCCACGGCGCGACCTTTGGATCGTTCCATGCGGCCAGCGTTGCGGTGGTGCACCGCGTTTTTCCGGAAAGCGCACAGGCCCGCGGCCAGACGTTGTTTTCCGGCGTTACCTACGGAGCCGGGGCCGCCGCGGGGTTGATCATTTCGGGCTGGGCCTGGGAGCTGGGTGGCGCTCCCCTCGCGTTCTCCGCAGCGGCGCTCGCGGCCGCGGCGGGCGCGCTGTTTGCTCTACGCCTGAAACGAGCAGGGATTTGAGCTGTCAACAAACCAGCGGGAAGTTCGTTGAGAGGCGTTATGGTTCGAACAGTCATTATGGCTTGCGCCGCGGCCGTGGCGCTCGCTTCCGGTTGCCAGACGGTGGAGACCACTAAGCCTGGCACGGTCGGCGTAGACCGCGAGCAGCGCATGGCGGTGTCGGCCGAGGAGGTAAACGCCGGTGCGATCAAGGCGTACGCGGCGATGATGGCCGAGGCGAAAAAGAAAGGCATCCTCGACCAGGACCCGGCCATGGTGAAGCGCGTGCAGGAAATCACGAGGCGGCTCATCCCGCACACCACCGCGTTTCGCCCCGACGCCGCCAAGTGGCCCTGGGAAGCGCATGTGATTACGCTCGACGAGGTGAACGCGTGGTGCATGCCGGCCGGCAAGATGGCCATTTATACCGGGCTGATCCAGAGGCTGAACGCGACCGACGAGGAGATCGCCGCGGTTATGGGGCACGAGATCGCGCACGCCCTGCGCGAGCACGCGCGCGAGCGCATCTCCCAGCAGATGGGAACGCAGGCGACGATCGGCATCGTCGGTGCGCTGCTCGGCATCGGCGGGCTCGGCCAGGGGATCGCCGGCGCGGTCGCCGACGTGACGCTTAACCTGCCGAACTCGCGCCTGCACGAAACCGAAGCCGACCGCATCGGCGTCGAGCTCGCGGCGCGCGCCGGCTTCGACCCGCGCGCCGCGGTGACGCTGTGGGAGAAGATGGCCAAGGTGGCAGGCGGTGGCCAGCCGCCGAAGTGGCTTTCCACCCATCCGCCGCACCAGGACCGGATCAACGACCTGCGCGCCTACTCGGAGAAAGTGAAGCCGCTTTATGCGGCGGCCAAGGGCGGCGCAGCGGCCGGCAAATAACTTAAAATCCCATGTTTTCGCAGCAGAAAGCATGGGAAAGACGCTCTACGACAAGCTCTGGGAGAGCCACCTCGTGCACGTCGAGGACGACGGCACGGCGCTCCTCTACATCGACCGACACCTCGTTCATGAAGTGACCAGCGCGCAGGCGTACGAAGGCCTGCGCGCCGCCGGGCGCAAGCCCTGGCGCATCGAATCGGTGGTGGCCACCGCTGACCACAATACGCCCACGACCGACTGGAACGAGGGAATGGAGGGCGTGCGTGATCCCATGGCGCGCCTGCAGATCGAGACGCTCGACGCCAACATGAGGCAGTTCGGCGCCAAGGTCTACTTTCCCTTTCTCGACAAGCGCCAGGGCATCGTTCATGTGATCGGGCCCGAGCAGGGCGCGACACTTCCCGGCATGACCGTAGTGTGCGGCGATTCGCACACCAGCACGCACGGCGCCTTCGCCTGCCTAGCGCACGGCATCGGCACCTCCGAAGTCGAGCACGTTCTCGCCACGCAGTGCCTCGTCACCCGCAAGATGAAGAACATGCGCGTGAACGTCGAAGGGCCGCTCGCCCCCGGCGTCACCGCCAAGGACGTGGTGCTCGCGATCATCGGGCGCATCGGCATCGCCGGCGGCATCGGCTACGCGATCGAGTACGCGGGGAGCACGATCCGCGCACTGTCGATGGAAGGCCGCATGACGGTATGCAACATGTCGATCGAAGCCGGCGCGCGGGCGGGCATGGTCGCGTTCGACGACACCACGCTCGAGTACGTGAAAGGGCGCAGGTTCGCGCCGACGGGCGCCGAGTGGGACCGCGCGGTGGCGTACTGGCGCACGCTGAAGAGCGACCCCGACGCGAAATTCGACCGCGAGGTGACGCTCGATGCGCGCGAGATCCGGCCGCACGTCACCTGGGGCACCTCGCCCGAGATGGTGGTTACGGTCGAGGACAGCGTGCCCGACCCGGACAAGGAGCGGGACAGCCTGCGGCGCGAAGGCATGGAGCGCGCGCTGCAGTACATGGGCCTCAAGCCGCGGACGCGGATTACCGACATCAAGATCGACAAGGTTTTCATCGGCTCTTGCACCAATTCGCGCATCGAGGACCTGCGCGCCGCAGCTGCGGTCGTGAAGGGCAGAAAAAAGGCTTCCAACGTGCGCCTCGCGCTGGTGGTTCCCGGCTCCGGCGTGGTCAAACAGCAGGCCGAACGCGAAGGGCTCGACCGCGTCTTCCGCGACGCCGGCTTCGAGTGGCGCGAGCCCGGCTGCTCCATGTGCCTCGGCATGAACCCCGACCGCCTGGAGCCCGGCGAGCGCTGCGCCTCGACCTCCAACCGCAACTTCGAAGGCCGTCAGGGCACGGGCGGGCGCACCCACCTCGTCAGCCCTGCGATGGCCGCGGCCGCGGCGATCGCCGGCCACTTCGTGGACATAAGGAAATGGACAAGTTCACCGTCCTGAACGGGCTGGTAGCGCCGCTCGACCGCGCCAACGTCGACACTGACCAGGTCATCCCCAAGCAGTTCCTGTCGTCGATCAAGCGCACCGGCTTCGGCGAGGGGCTGTTCGCCGAGTGGCGCAAGGACCCGCAATTCGTCCTCAACCAGCCGCGCTACAAGGGCGCGACGATCCTGCTCGCGCGCAAGAACTTCGGCTGCGGCTCCTCGCGCGAGCACGCGCCGTGGGCGCTGATGGACTGGGGCTTCCGCTGCGTGATCGCACCTTCCTTCGCCGACATCTTCTTCACCAACTCGTTCAAGAACGGGTTCCTGCCCGTGGTGCTGAGCGAGGCGGAAGTGGACCGCCTGTTCCACGATTGCGCGGCGTTCCCGGGCTTTCGTCTCGTGGTCGATCTCGAGCGGCAAGCGGTGTCGACCCCGGACAACCAGAAAAGCTTCCGCTTCGAGATCGAGCCGTTCCGCAAGTACTGCCTGCTGAACGGCCTCGACGAGATCGGGCTCACGCTGCGCCATGCGGACAAGATCCGCGCCTTCGAGGCGCAGCGCAAAGCGCGGCACCCCTGGTATTTCTGAGATGAAGATTGCGGTTCTGTCCGGTGATGGCATCGGGCCGGAGATCATTGCGCAGGCGAAGCGGGTCCTGCAGCGCCTGGGTCTTCCGCTTGAGTTCAAGGAGGCCCCGGTCGGTGGCGCTGGCTACGAAGCGGCCGGCGACCCGCTTCCTGCCATGACATTGAATATCGCGAAGGAAGCCGATGCGGTCCTGTTCGGCGCGGTGGGCGACCTGCGCTATGACCGGCTCGGGCGCTCGAAGCGCCCCGAGCAGGCGATCCTCGGGCTGCGCAAGGCGCTCGGCCTTTTCGCCAACTTGCGCCCGGCGCGCGTGCATCCCGAGCTCGCCGCCGCCTCGGCGCTCAGGGCCGAGGTGGTTTCCGGGCTGGACATCCTGATCGTGCGCGAGCTCACGGGGGACATCTATTTCGGGGAACCCAAGGGAATACGAGAAGTGGACGGCGTACGCGAAGGCTTCGACACCATGCGCTACAGCGAGCCCGAGATCCGGCGCATCGCGCGCGTGGCGTTCGAAGCGGCGCGCAAGCGGGCGAAGCGCGTGTGCTCGGTCGACAAGGCGAATGTGCTGGAAACCTCGCAGCTCTGGAGGGAAATTGTTTCTCAAGAATCCAAGAATTATCCAGAAATAGAATTGACCCACATGTACGTGGACAATTGCGCGATGCAGCTGGTGCGCAATCCGAAGCAGTTCGACGTGATCGTCACCGGCAACATGTTCGGCGACATTCTTTCCGACGAGGCGTCGATGCTTACGGGGTCGATCGGAATGCTGCCGTCGGCTTCTCTCAACGAGCGCGGCAAGGGACTCTACGAGCCGATCCACGGCAGCGCGCCCGACATCGCAGGCAAGGGCATCGCAAACCCGCTTGCCACGATCCTCTCCGCGGCGCTGATGCTGCGCCACTCGCTCGGGCAACCGGCCGCGGCAGATCGCATTGAAAAAGCCGTGTCGACTGTGCTGCAAGCCGGGCTGCGCACCGCCGACATCCACACTGACGGAACGCGCCGCGTCGGAACCCAAGAAATGGGCGACGCAGTCCTCGCCGCGCTATAGACTACGATCCATGCTGAGAGTCGGAATCGTCGGATGGCGCGGAATGGTGGGCTCGGTCCTCGTGCAGCGCATGCGCGAGGAGCGCGACTTCGACCATATCGAGCCGCTGTTCTTCTCGACTTCGCAGGCCGGTGGCAAAGGGCCGGCGATCGGCAAGCCCACCGAGGCGGTGAAGGACGCGAAGGATGTGTCGGAGCTGAAGAAGCTTCCCGTCATCCTGTCGTGCCAGGGGGGCGACTACACCAACGACATCTACCCGAAGCTTCGCCGCGACGGCTGGAAAGGGTACTGGATCGACGCCGCGAGCGCGCTTCGGATGAAGGACGACGCGGTGATCATCCTCGATCCGCTCAACATGGCTCTCATCAAGAAAGCCATCTCGTCGGGGATCAAGGACTACATCGGTGGAAACTGCACCGTGAGCCTGATGCTCATGGGCATGGCGGGACTGTTCCAGCGCGACGAAGTCGAGTGGATGACGAGCATGACGTATCAGGCGGCGTCGGGCCAGGGCGCCGCGGCGATGCGCGACCTCGTGGCGCAGATGGCGGCGATCGGCAGCCGCGTGATGCCGCTGCTTGACGATCCGGCCTCGGCCATCCTGGAGATCGACCGCGTGGTCACCGATTCGATCCGCTCGCGCGAACTGCCCAAGGACGAGATCGGCTATCCGCTCGCCGGCAGCCTCCTGCCGTGGATCGACAAGGACCTCGGCAACGGCCAGAGCCGGGAGGAGTGGAAGGCGCAGGTCGAAGCGAACAAGATTCTTGGCCGCAACGGCAGCGCCATCCCGATGGACGGCGTCTGCGTGCGCATCGGCGCCATGCGCTGCCACAGCCAGGCGATGACCGTGAAGCTGCGGCATGCCGTGCCGATGGATGAAATCGAGGGCATGCTCGCCGAAGCGCACGACTGGGTCAAAGTCGTGCCGAACCGCCGCGAAGACTCGCTGGCCGAGCTAACGCCGGCCGCCGTCACCGGCAAGCTGACTGTCCCGGTGGGGCGGCTGCGCAAAATGCCTATGGGCGAGCATTATTTGGCAGCTTTCTCGGTCGGAGATCAGCTCCTTTGGGGGGCTGCCGAGCCCCTGCGCCGCATGGTCCGCATCCTTTTGGACGCCGGGTGAAGACGTAATGATGTAAGATCGTTTCTCGATTTGCATGCCTAAGCCCATGATGTTAAGGTAGTTGGTCGCGCCAAGAAAAGACATGGGGATGGGTCGCCAGTGGGTAGAGGGATAACTTCAGGGGTAGTTGCTGTCGTCGCCGCCGCGCTGACGCTCGCGGCGCCTATTGCGGTTGACGCCGCTGGACTCGGCAGGCTCACCGTGCATTCTCCGCTGGGCCAGCCGCTCAACGCGGAGATTGAGATCGTCGCGCTTCGACCCGGAGAAGAAGACACTCTCTCCGCACGCATAGCGCCGCTCGAGGCTTTCGAGGCTGCGGGCATCGAGCCGAGCTCGGTGCTGAACTCGGTGCGCTTCGCGATCGAGCGTCGCGACGGCAGACGCATCGTGCGCGTGACGACGCTGCAACCGGTCAGCGAGCCGTTCGTCGAGCTTCTCGTCGAGCTGCAATGGCAGGGCGGGCGCTTGGTGCGCGAGTACACCTTCCTGCTCGACCCGACCGAATACAAGGGGCGCGATGCGCGCGCTGCGGCGTCGCTGTCCAAGCCGGCCGCACCGCGGCAGCCGGCCGCGCCGCCGCCGCTTGAGTCGGCGAAGCCAGCTCCGGAAGTCGAAGCGAAGCCTGCCGACCCGGCTGCGCCCGCGGCGCCGCCGCCGCTGGCGGCAGCGCCTGCGCCGGCCGCGGCTGCTGCTCCGGCCGCGGAGCCGGAAAAGCCCGCGCCTGCGGCAGAGCCGGACAAACCAGCGGCCGCCGCAGAGCCGGAGAAGCCCGGGCCGGCCGTAGAAGTCGTGAAGGAGCCCGCGCAGGAAGAGGTAGCGGAGCTTCTCGCCGACGAGCCGAGCGCCTACGAGGTAATGAAGGGCGACACTCTGGGCAAGATCGCGGGCGACAAGCTGCCGCCGGGCATTACGCTGAACCAGATGCTGGTGGCGATCTATCGCACCAACCAGGATGCCTTCATCCGCGAGAACCTGAACCTCGTGCGTGCCGGGCGAATACTCAATATTCCGAGCTCGAACGAGATCGGCACCGTGGAGGTCGACGAGGCGAACCGCGTCGTGCGCGCGCACATGGCCGAGTTTCGCGAGTACCGCGCGCGGCTTGCGGCTGCTCCCGCCGTGGTAGACGCCGCTTCCGAGCAGCGCGAGGCGTCCGGCACGATCGAGGCGAAGCCCGAAGCGCCGAAGCCCCCGGCCGCGCAGGACCAGGTGCGCCTGGCCAAGGCAGATCCGCAGAAGCCTTCGGCGGCCGTCGCGACCGCGCGCGGAGACGACCTCGCAGCGCGCGACCGGGCGCTGAAGGAAGCGCAATCCCGCGTCAGCGACCTAGAGAAGAACGTCGCAGACTTGCAGAAGCTGCTCGAGTTGAAGAACCAGCAGCTTGCCGAGCTCGAGAAGCGCGCGGCCGCGAAGCCCGCCGCCGCAGCCCCAGCGCCTGCAACTGTGCCCGCGCCGGCTGCGGCTCCAGCGGCGCCGACTGCCGTAGCGCAAGCGCCTGAAAAACCGGCTGCGGCGCCGGCCCCCGCTCCGGCGGCCCAAGTGCCGGAGGCGCCGAAGCCTGCCGCTGGCGCGCAGCCCGTGAAGGCCGCGCCCAAAAAGGTGGCGCCGCCTCCCCCGGAACCCAGCCTGCTCGACGAATTCCTCGACGATCCGGTCGCGCTTGCCGGGCTTGGTGGCGTGGCGGTGCTGCTCCTCGGCTACGCCGGGTGGGCATGGAGAAAAAAAAAGACCGCACAAGCCAAGTTCCAGGATAGCGTGATCGGCGCCGCGGCCGCGGGGGCCGGGGCAGGAATGAGCGAGCCGAGCTTTGGCGGTACGGCGCCCGCTGCCGCGCAGGGCGCGGGCGGTGCGCCGAGCGCTGCCACGGCGGGCGAGGAAGTCGATCCGATCGCCGAAGCCGACGTTTACATGGCCTACGGCCGCGACGCGCAGGCCGAGGAGATCCTCAAAGAGGCGCTGCTGAAAGATCTCAACCGGGTTGCGGTGCACGCCAAGCTGCTCGAGATCTATGCCAAGCGCAGGGACACGAAGGCCTTCGAGCAAAGCGCAGCGAAGCTCAAGAGTCTGACCAACGCCAGCGGCACCGAATGGGAAAAGGCAGCCGCACTCGGCAAGTCCATCGATCCGAACAACGGGCTGTACGCCGGCGCTGCCGTGGCGGTGGCTGCCGTCGCCGAGGCGTCGGCGCCTTCCGCGCCGGCCCCGGTGCTCGACTTCGATATTGGCGGCGCGACGCAGGCCTCCACCGTGGTTCCCGATTTCTCGCTCGACGTGCCGTCCGCCAAGACCGACGCCGGGCTCGACTTCGACATCAGCGGTGTCACCACGAAGAAGGACGATGCGAGCGAGGAAACGGTGGTCCCGACCACACGCGCGCCGGACAAGGAAGCCGGGCTCGACTTCAACCTCGACCTGGGAACGCCGGCGGCGCCCGAAGCGAAGCCCGCGCCCGTCGCCGCCGCGCCTGCCGCGGACGCCGGGCTGAGCTTCGATCTGAATCTGGATCTCGGCGGCGACAAGAACCTTGAGTCCGCTCCGGCCGCCGCGGCCGCGGCCAATTTCTCGAGCATCAGCCTCGACCTTGGCGCTGCGGGCGCCGGCACGCCGGCCGGCACCGATCCGAAGTGGCAGGAGATCGCGACCAAGCTCGACCTCGCGAAGGCATACGAGGAAATGGGCGACAAGGACGGCGCGCGCGAGCTGCTGAGCGAGGTGATGACGGACGGCGACGCCGCGCAGAAAGGCCAGGCGCAGCAGCTCCTCGTAAAGCTGAGCTGAGGTGCGCTCAGCAGGACAGCTCTGGCACGCAGGATAGCTTTAGGACTCGAGTACGACGGTAGCCGCTTCCTCGGCTGGCAGACCCAGCCCGGCGGCGGAACGGTCCAGGATGTGCTCGAGGCGGCGCTCGCCGCGATCGCGGATACCCAGGTCTCGACGACGGCTGCCGGCCGCACCGACCGCGGCGTGCATGCGCGCCTCCAGGTCGTCCACTTCGACACGGACGTGAACCGTCCCGCGTCGGCGTGGGTGCGCGGCGTGAACGCGCACTTGCCCGACGCGATCGTGGTGCTCTGGTCGCACGAAGTGCCCGGCGAGTTCCATGCGCGCTATAGCGCGCGCTCGCGCACCTACCGTTACGCGTTGCTCAACCGGCCGGTACGCCCCGCGCTGTCCGCGCATTACGCCGGGTGGTTCCCCCTGCCGCTCGACGTGGAGAAAATGCGCGAGGCGGCCGCGTTCTTCGTCGGCGAGCACGATTTTTCGGCCTTTCGTTCTTCCGAGTGCCAGGCAAAGACGCCCGTCCGCACGATCCATGCTTTTCAGGTCGAGAAGAGGGGCGACACGATCGAGTTCGTGGTGCGCGCAAACGCATTCCTGCACCACATGGTGCGCAATCTCGTCGGCACGCTCGTGTACGTAGGCAAAGGCAAGCATCCGCCGCAATGGATAAGCGAGCTGCTGCGCTCTAGGGACCGCGCCAAGGCGGCGCCGACGTTTGGGCCGGAAGGCTTGTACCTTGAGACAATCGAGTACGAGCCCAAATGGAAACTGCCCTCGTGAGAATCCGGGTCAAGATCTGCGGCATTACTCGCACCGCCGACGCGGCCGCCGCGGCGCAGGCGGGCGCCGACGCGATCGGGCTCGTGTTCTATCCGCCGAGCCCGCGCTTCCTGTCGATCGAGCGCGCGCGGGAAATCCGCGACGCGCTGCCGCCGTTCGTGCAGACGGTGGCGCTTTTCGTGAACGCGGACGCCCCACTCGTCGCCCAGGTAATCGGGCGGGTGCATCCCGCGATGCTACAGTTCCACGGCG
The DNA here is from genome assembly GCA_036258355.1 of Burkholderiales bacterium. Taxonomy (GTDB): domain Bacteria; phylum Pseudomonadota; class Gammaproteobacteria; order Burkholderiales; family SG8-39; genus SCGC-AG-212-J23. The sequence continues at coordinate 2,950 of DATADT010000548.1, read as the reverse complement.
ACGAAGGCCCCGATTTCTGCGCGCAGTTCGGCCTGCCGTACGTCAAGGCATGCAGGGTGAAGCCCGGGGTGCATGCGCTAGAATACCTGCGCCCATTCTCGCGCGCGGCGGCGTGGCTGTTCGACAGTCATGTTCCGGAATACGGCGGCGTCGGCGAGAGCTTCGACTGGTCGCTGGTTCCCGCCACTGAGAAGCCCGTGATCCTTTCCGGCGGGCTGTCCCAGGCGAACGTCGTGCACGCAATCCGGCGCGTGCGCCCCTGGGGCGTGGACGTATCGAGCGGCGTCGAATCGGCGAAAGGGATCAAGGACGCGGGAAAGATGGCCGCCTTCATCGCAGAGGTCAGAAATGCGGATGTATGACTTGCCCGATGCGCGCGGGCACTTCGGCCCGTACGGCGGCGTGTTCGTCGCCGAGACGCTGACCGCGGCGCTCGACGAGCTGCGCCTCGCGTACGAGCGCGCGCGCAAGGACCCGGCCTTCGAAGCCGAGTTCCGCTACGAGCTCAGACACTACGTCGGCCGCCCGACCCCGATCTACCACGCAAAACGGCTGTCCGGGCGCTGCGGCGGCGCGCAGATCTACATCAAGCGCGAAGACCTCAACCACACCGGCGCGCACAAGGTGAACAACACCATCGGGCAGGCGCTGCTCGCGCGCAGCATGAAGAAGCCGCGCGTGATCGCCGAGACTGGCGCCGGCATGCACGGTGTCGCCACCGCCACGGTGGCGGCGCGCTACGCCATGCAGTGCGTGGTGTACATGGGCTCGGAGGACGTGAAGCGTCAGTCGGCGAACGTCTACCGCATGAAGCTGCTCGGCGCCGAAGTGGTCCCGGTCGAGTCCGGCTCGAAGACGCTCAAGGACGCGCTCAACGAGGCGATGCGCGACTGGGTCACCAACGTCGAGAACACGTTCTACATCATCGGGACCGTCGCCGGTCCGCACCCGTATCCCATGATGGTGCGCGACTTCCAGTCCGTGATCGGCGAGGAATGCCTTGCGCAGATGCCCGAGCTCGCCGGCAGGCAGCCCGACGCGATCATCGCCTGCGTCGGCGGCGGCTCGAACGCGATGGGGATCTTTTACCCGTACATCAAGCGCGAGAAAGTGCGCCTGATCGGGGTCGAAGCGGCCGGCGAGGGTCTGGCGACCGGCAGGCACGCGGCGTCCCTCTGCGCCGGAAAGCCGGGCGTGCTGCACGGCAACCGGACGTATCTGCTCCAGGACGCGAACGGGCAGATCACCGAGACCCACTCGATTTCGGCCGGCCTCGACTATCCCGGCGTCGGCCCCGAGCACGCCTGGCTCAAGGACAGCAAGCGCGCCGAGTATGTCGCGGTGAGCGACGACGAAGCGCTCAAGGCGTTCCACGAGCTGTGCCGCTGCGAAGGCATCATTCCCGCGCTCGAGTCGGCACACGCCGTGGCGCACGCCATGAAAATTGCGCCTTCGATGCCGAAGGACGCCGTGCTTCTCGTCAACCTTTCCGGGCGCGGCGACAAGGACATGCACACCGTCGCGGAGCGCATGGGGATGCGTTTCTGACGATGTCGCGCATCCAGGGGCGCTTTCAGGCGCTTTCCCGCGGGCAGCGCAAGGCGCTCATTCCGTACATCACCGCAGGCGACCCTCATCCTTCGCTCACCGTTCCGCTGATGAACGCGCTGGTGGAAGCCGGGGCCGACATCCTCGAGCTCGGCGTGCCGTTCTCCGACCCGATGGCCGATGGCCCGGTCATCCAGCGCGCCGGCGAGCGCGCGCTCAAGCACGGGGTCGGCCTCAAGGACGTGCTCGAGCTTGTCGTTCAATTCCGCGAGAAGGACAAGACAACACCTGTGGTGCTCATGGGGTACGCCAACCCGATCGAAGCCATGGGGGTCGAAAACTTCATCGCCGCCGCCAAGGCGGCCGAGATCGACGGGGTTATCGTCGTGGACTATCCGCCAGAGGAATGCGAGCCATTCGCCGCGCTTGCCAAGAAGCACGAGATCGACCCGATCTTCCTGCTCGCGCCGACCTCGACCGACAAGCGAATCGAGCAGGTGGCCCGCGTGGGCAGCGGCTACCTGTATTACGTCTCCCTGCGCGGCATCACCGGTGCTTCTCACATAGACTTGGGAGACGTGGCAGCGAAGATCCCCAAAATCCGAGCCGCGACGCGTTTGCCGATCGGCGTGGGGTTCGGCATCCGCGACGCGGAGTCGGCGCGCAAGGTTGCGCAGGCCGCCGACGCGGTGGTCATCGGCAGCCGTATCATTCAGGAGATCGAAGCGGGGGCGGCCGACCAGGCCGTTTCGCGTGTGAAGGCGTTCTTGAAGCCGATCAGGGAGGCGCTCGACGCCTCGTTTACCCCATGAGCTGGTTGCAGAAGCTGCTGCCGCCCAAGATCCAGCGCACCGGCCCCGGCGCGCGCAAGACGGTGCCCGAAGGGCTGTGGACAAAGTGCGCGGCGTGCGACGCGGTGCTCTACAGCACCGACCTCGAGAAGAACCTCAACGTCTGCCCGAAGTGCGGCCACCACGAGCGCCTGGGCGCGCGGCCGCGATTGGACGCGCTGCTCGACCCCGACGGGCGCTTCGAGATCGGCTCGGAGGTGCTGCCGGTCGACCCGCTCAAGTTCAAGGACTCGAAGCGCTACACCGAGCGGCTGAGCGAGGCGCAGGAGCAGACCGCCGAGGGCGACGCGCTGGTGGTCTTGCAAGGCTCGATCAAGGCGCTCGGCGTGGTGTGCGCGGCGTTCGAGTTCGACTTCATGGGCGGCTCGATGGGCTCGGTGGTCGGCGAGCGCTTCGTGCGCGGCGTGCGTGTGGCCATCGAGCAGAAGCTGCCGTTGGTGTGCGTCACCGCTTCGGGCGGCGCGCGCATGCAGGAAGGGGCGCTCTCGCTCGTGCAGATGGCGAAGACCACCGCCGCGCTCACCGACCTCGCCGAGCGCGGGCTGCCGTTC